>DATAAG010000167.1:0-7113 GCA_036260235.1 Longimicrobium sp. | reverse complement strand
CGCCCGGGCCGTGATGGCCCGGGCGCGGCTGGACGCGGCCACCGACCCCGAGGGGCGGGTGTCGCTGGCGCTGGAAGAGGCGTACGTACTGGTGCTGCTGGGCGACCGGCGGGGGGCGCAGGAGCGGCTGGACGTGTACCTGGCCCAGCTTCCCATGGTGCGCCCCCTGCTGGCGCGCGATCCCCTGCTGGGCTCCCTGCTCACACGAAGTACTGGGGGTACAGCACCATAAAGTCTTCCAGCGTCAGCAGGTGCCTTCCCCACACGTCCCGGTGCAGCACGCCCACGTGCGCCCGCGCGGCAAAGGGGCTCACCACGTGGGTGGCGTGGTAGTGCCGCAGCTTTGCCTGGTTCTCGGCCGGCAGCGACTGCCACAGCTGGCTGTGCAGCCCCTCCCGCTCCTCCACCCAGGCCGAATTGGGCAGGTGCACCAGCCCGTCCACCACCACTCCGTCGGGGTTGCTGCCGTCCAGCCACCACGCGGCAATGATCTTCGGCACGATGTCCGGCTCCGGGAAGCCGCCCACGGACGCGTAGTAGGGGAGCATGAACTGCTGGACGGAACCCTGGCTCCAGAACACCGCGTCGGCCATGCGGGTCAGATCGACCGGGATACCATCCGCCCCCGTAAACGTCACCGACAGCGGCGACGGCCGGGTGGGGGGCACGGCGTGCGTGAAGGCGGGAATCGCGAAGTCGGCCGGCTCCGGCGACGGCTGCTCCACGGTGCGCTGCCCCGGGGTCCACCCGAAGAACGCGGGGTCCTGGTTCAGCGACGCCGCCCACTCCGCCATGCCGCGAAGCAGCCGGTAGCTGGGGTACAGGACCGGGTCCTCGGGCACCACCTGTTCGTAGCTGACCGTGGGGTCGGGCTCGGGGGAATGCACAGGAACCAGGTTCTGCTCCAGGTACGTGGCCAGCGTCATCGTCGTCACCTGTGACTCGTCCGCCAGCGCGAACGCCAGCGAGCTTTGCAGCGACACCGCGGCATCCGGCTCGGGAACCAGGTGCAGCAGCGCGAAGACCGCGACCTTGTCGGGGGGGTAGTGGTTCCAGGCGTTCTGCAGCTCCGTGAGCGCAGTCCCGGCGTTCCACGCGGCGCACGAGGCCGCGTAGGGCACCACGAACTTCTGCACCGCCGAGTCGCCCCAGAACACCGCGTCGGCGGTGGCGGCCAGCCCGGTGCCTCCGGGGCCGGCGACAATGGAGCCCGAGACCGGCGTACCGCTGGGCGTGGACGTCCAGGAGAGGGCCATGTTCAGCTGCGCGGCGGGATAGTGGCCGACGTTCCGGCCGGGGATCAGCACGTTCTGCGGGTTCGAGGGCTGGGGAGTCGCCGCGGGGATCCACATGACGTGGTCGTTCGTGGCGACGAACTCGACGGACTGGCTGCCGATGCCGGCCGCGCACTCCGCGATCATGCGCAGCGTGCCGTAGTTCAGCGGGGTAATTTGTTCGGCCATCGTCGTGTCTCCGTATCGAAAGGGTGGGGGGTGTCCGGTCCCGTGCCGCACGGCCCCCCGGCCGCGCGGCGGGGTGAGAGGATCGCGCCGGGGTCCGCACCGCCCGGACGGCTTCGCCTCCATCCGCGCGCTCGATCTCCGTGCCGCGCCCCGCCATCGACGTGCGGTCCGGGTGTACGCGGTCGATCCGCAGGGCGCGGCGAGCACGCTCGCGGCCGGCGCGGTCCCGGCCGGGCTGCTCAGTGGAAGAACTGCGGGTGCAGCACGCGGAAGTCGACCAGCCTGAGCAGGTGTCTCCGGATCCCGTGCCGGTGCAGGACGCCCACCCGGGCCAGCGCGGAGAAGGGGCTCACCACGTTGTCCACGTGGAACTTCTCCAGCTTCCGCCGCTCGTGTTCCGTCAGCGTCTGCCAGAACCCGTTCTCCTCCTCCTCGTCGACCTCCACCCAGGCGGACTGGGGCAGGTGGACCAGCCCGTCCACCACCACCTCGTTGTCCTCCACGTTCCACGCGTCGACGATCGCCTGCAGCTCCCCCGGCGCCTGGAAGCCGCGCACCGACGCGTAGTAGGGAAGCAGGAACTGCTGGATCGAGCCCTCGCTCCAGAAAACCGCGTCGCCCCTGGCCAGCGAGACCGGAACGCCGTCGGTCCCGATGAACGTCACCGCCCCGGGGGCGGGCCGCTCCTGGGGCACGCCGGGGCTGCACGCGGGGATGGTGAATTGCCCTGCCGTGGGGTTGGCGACCGGGTGGGTCGCCTTTTCCTGGCCCGGCGACCACGTGAAGTACATCGCCTCACCTACCGAGGCCGCCCACTCGGCGATGCCGCGCAGCATCTCGTAGCCGGGGTACGCCGACGGGTCCTGGGGCAGCGCCTGCTGGAACGCGACCGCCTCGATCTGCGGCGTGGAGGCAAGCACCGACACCAGCCCCTGGCCGGCGTAGTCGCCCATCGTCATGACCTGCACGCTGGACAGGTCTCCCACCGCGAACGCCAGCGAGGACTCCAGCGAAACCTGCCCCGTGGCCGGCGGAACCAGGTGCAGCAACGCGAACTGCGCCACCTGGCTGGTGGGGTACAGGTTCCACGCGTTCTGCAGGCTGGCGAGCGTGGAGGCGGCGTCCCAGGCGGCGCATGAGGCGGCGTAGGGAACCACGAACTTCTGCACCGCCGAGTCGCTCCAGAACACCGCGTCGGCGCCGGCGGCCACGGCGTCGATGGTGCCGCTGACCGGCGTGCCGGGGGCGGGCGGCGTCCAGGACAGCTCCAGCTGCACCGCCTGCACCGCGGGGTACCTGCCCTGGTCCAGCGCGGGGACCAGGACGTTCGCCGGGTCGGAGGGCTGGGGAGGGTTCCCCACCCACGTCACGGCGTCGCTGTCGGCGACGAACTGCACGGCCTGGTTCCCGATGCCCGCCGCGCACTCCGCGATGATGCGCAGCTGTCCGTAGCTCAGCGGCACGGCGGTGGTGGTGGTCTCACCCTCGAAGTTCTCCGTCGTCGCGGCTTCCTGCGGGGGCTCCAGCAGGGGGGTGGGATGATCGTGCATGGTGGTCTCTCCGGGATCGGGGTTGCGGGGCATCATTGCCCGGGCCGCACGGCCCCCCGGCCGCAGCGGTCGCAGGAATGATGATTCGGTGGCATCAAGCCCCTTTCCGGTTTCCCTTCAACTCTCCCTCTCAACCTCCCTCCGCCGGTGGAAAGCCGCACGCGTGGTTCATCGGAAGGTGTTGATTGACTTGAGGATGAGAAGATCTGCGCCAGTGATGGCGAAAGAGGGTCGCATGTTTCCGCGGCGACCAGCGGCGAGAGCGGCAGATCGGGACGCCTGGACGGGCATCGCACTGCGTCCGCGGGGGCCCCTCCCCCCGGCCCCCTCCCCGCTCGTTCCTCGCGGAGAGGGGGAGGACTGCAACGGCAACAGCGTCGCGCTTCGCGCGGACCCCTCACCCCCGGCCCCGCTCCCGCAAACGGCGCGGGAGAGGGGGAGGGGATGATTCCATCTCCCCATCACCTGTCACTTCGTCACCATTCATCCCCATCACCCCATCACCCCATCACCCTGTCCCCTTTGTTCCCAAGCTGGCGCAAACGGTCCCGTTGCCGCGGAGAATCGGCGGGGGTACATTTCCGCCCTCACCGGCACGTTCCCATGGCGCCGCCCCGCGCGCGCCGCTCCCGCAAGGCCCCTTCCCATCCCTCGATGGCGTCAGACGACACTCCGCTGATGCAGCAGTGGCGCGAGATCAAGTCGCGCCACCCGGACGCGCTCGTCTTCTTTCGCGTCGGGGACTTCTTCGAGCTGTTCAACGAGGACGCGGTCGAGGGCTCGAAGCTCCTGGACCTGACCCTCACCTCGCGCAACAACGGCAGCAGCAAGGCCCCGCTGGCCGGCATTCCCGCGCACGCCCTGGAGAACTACCTGCGCCGGCTGGTGGCGCTGGGAAAGCGCGTGGCCATCTGCGACCAGGTGGAGGACCCGGCGCTCGCGAAGGGCCTGGTCCGCCGCGAGGTGACGGAGATGGTGACGCCCGGGGCCGTCTTCAGCGACGCCCTGCTGGACGCGCGGCGCAACAACTACCTGGCGGCGGTCGCGGGGGACGCGGCGGGGGAGGGAAAGATGGGGCTCGCGCTGGCCGACCTGACCACGGGCGAGCTGACGGCGCGCGAGGTGGCGTGGGAGGAGCTGCCGGACGTCCTGGGCGTCTGGCAGCCGGCGGAGGTCCTGCTCCCCCGCACCTGGGAGCTCTTTCCCCTCCCCGGGGCCGACGGGGCCACGCGGACGTACCGCGGCGACTGGCTCTTCGACCCGCGCGGCGCCACGGAGGAGCTGTGCCGCCGGTTCCGCGTCGCCAACCTGAGCGGCTACGGCTTCGAGGCGGGCGACCAGTGGCTGGCGGCGGCGTGCGGCGCGCTGGCCTCGTACCTGGCGGAGGTGCAGCCCGCCGGCTTCGCGGGCCTCCGGCCGCCGCAGGTGGTGCGCCCCGGCGGGGTGATGGCGCTGGACGAGATGACGCGCCGCAACCTGGAGCTGGTGGAGACGCTGCGCGGCACCGGCCCGGAGGGGACGCTGCTGGGCGTGCTGGACGAGGCGTGCACCCCCATGGGCGGCCGCCTGCTGCGCCGCTGGATCCTCGCGCCGCTGGTCCGCGCGGACTTCATCAGGGCGCGATCGGATTCGGTCGCGGAGCTGGTGGAGCGGGACGGGATGCGGCGGTCCATCCGCGACGCGCTGGGCGGGGTGCGCGACCTGGAGCGGCTGGCGGTGAAGGTGGGCGCGGGGCGCGCGACGCCGCGGGAGATGCTGGCGCTGGCCACCTCGCTCTCCCGCCTTCCCTCGCTGCTCGAGGCGCTGGGCGAGGCGCGGGCCAGCATGCTCTGCGTGCACCGCGAGGGGATCGACCCGCTGGACGACGTACGCGAGGCCATCGACCGGGCGGTGGACCCCGAGGCGCCGGTCTCCGTGGCGGACGGCGGGGTGATCCGCGCCGGCTTTCACCCGGACCTGGACGAGCTGCGCGGCATCCGCGACGGCGCGGTGGACTTCATCGCGCGGCTGCAGGCCACGGAGCGCGAGCAGACGGGGATCAACACCCTCAAGGTGGGCTTCAACCGGGTCTTCGGCTATTACCTGGAGGTCACGCGCGCGCAGGCGGAGCGCGTTCCCGCGCACTACCACCGCAAGCAGACGCTGGCCAACGCCGAGCGCTACTACACGGCCGAGCTCAAGGAGTGGGAGGAGAAGGTCCTGGGCGCGGAGGAGCGCATCGGCGCGCTGGAGCAGCGGCTGTTCGCGGAGCTGCGCGAGGCCGCCGCGCGCGAGGTGCCGCGCATTCAGCGGGTGGCCGACCACGTGGCCTCGCTGGACGTGCTGGCCGCCCTGGCGGAGGTGGCCGTGCGCCGCGACTTCGTGCGCCCGCTGGTGGACGACGGCTTCGCGCTGGAGATCCGCGGCGGGCGCCACCCCGTCGTGGAGACGATGATGCCCCGCGAGGACTTCATCCCCAACGACGTGCGGCTGGACGAGGGCGCGCGGGTGATGATCCTCACCGGGCCCAACATGGCGGGCAAGAGCACCGTGCTGCGGCAGGTGGGCCTGATCCAGCTGCTGGCGCAGGTGGGCAGCTTCGTCCCGGCGCGCGCGGCGCGGGTGGGGATCGTGGACCGCATCTACACCCGTGTGGGCGCCAGCGACAACCTGGTACGCGGCCAGTCCACCTTCATGGTGGAGATGAACGAGACCGCCGCCATCCTGCACTCCGCCACCGCCCGCTCGCTGGTGCTGCTGGACGAGATCGGCCGCGGGACGTCGACGTGGGACGGGCTCTCCGTGGCGACGGCGACCACGGAGCACCTGCACGACGTCGTCGGGGCGAAGACGATCTTCGCCACGCACTACCACGAGCTCACGCGGCTCTCGGAGCGGCTCTCGGGCGTGGTGAACTTCAGCGTGGCCGTGCGCGAGGTGGGCGAGGACATCGTCTTCCTGCGCCGGCTGGTGGAGGGCGGGGCGGACCGGTCGTACGGGGTGGAGGTGGCGCGGCTGGCGGGGCTGCCGGAGACGGTGGTGGAGCGGGCGCGCCAGATCCTGCGCGAGCTGGAGGAGCAGTCCGCCGCCCAGGGCCGTGCCGCGCCCCCGCCGGACGTGCAGCTGGGCCTCTTCGAGCTCGGCCTTCCGCACCCCGTGGTCGAGCGCCTGCGCGCGCTGGACGTCAACGGCCTCACCCCCATCCAGGCCCTCAACCTCCTCGCCGAGCTGGCGAAGTCCGCGCGGAGCTGAGGAGGGCCGGCATCCGCCCAGCGACTGAAGTCGCCGCAACGACTACGCGCTGTCCGCCTTCGCGGACAAGATCGTGCCGGGGGAGAGGGCGTGCCCCGTCGATCCCGCCTCTTTTCACGCGCGGCGGCAATCCGGCCGCGTGGTCCGGCACCCGCCGTGGGCGGGGCCCGGGCGCACATTTCCATCTCATTAAACCGTACACACTTACGCCTTCCGGGGTTGAGCCGTCCGGCGGACGGGGTTAGCCTTGCAAGGGGACGTCGAAGACGCGTCCCCGCCATCACGGCCGAACGCCCGGGAACGGGCGGCGGGGGAACCAGGCGGGCGCGATCGGGTGCGCTCCGGGGTGAATCCGGCGAGGCGCCGGACGGGGACTTCCTTCCCCCGAACCCGACAGCTAACCCCGCAGGCACAACGGAAGGGTGATTGGATGCAGGAGACCCCGTCACGGGCCGCGGCCGCGCCGCGTCCCGAAGCCACGCCCCCAGCCGTCGGCGCGCGCCTGAAGCGTGCGCGCGACGGCTCGTTCGTTTGCGGGCCGCTGCGCGTGCGGCCCCGCACAAAGCCGGTCCGCTCGCCGCGCCGCGACCTGCTGCCCGCGGACGAGCGCGAGCGCCGCGAGCACGTCCGCCGCTGGGCGCGGATGATGATCGTGCACCTGGAGCGCTCGGACTTCGACGCGCGCCAGGAGGGATACGTCCCCACGCTGCAGCGCCTGCAGGCTCTTCTGCAGCGCGAGATCGACCGCGTGACGGCGGAGGAGGGCGGCTGACGGGCTCGCCGCCGGAGCGGGGAACCATCAGGGCCGGTGCAGGGGGGGAAGGGGAGTCTCCCTTCCCCCACGCAGTTTGAGGGGGACGGGCCGGGGA
>DATAAG010000166.1:0-10473 GCA_036260235.1 Longimicrobium sp. | reverse complement strand
AGCGGGGAGGGGGCCGGGGGGAGGGGCCCACGCGGGCAGCAGGGTGCCTGGGACATCGGCACGAGCCCGGCGCCCGCGGTCCGCGCAGGCGGACTTCGTGAGGTTGTAGCCGCGGTTCAATTCAACCGCCCGTCGCGAAGGTGGCCCACGCTGCCGAATCACCGCTCCGGCGCTGTGATTGCATCGGCCCAACCTCGCACGCGTTCCATCCACCCATCGCCCGAATGACGGACCCGAGCCCGCACGAGCCGGAGAACATCTACCGCGGCGGCTACCTTCCCGCGCTGCGCGAGCGGCTGCGGGAGGCGGGCCGCTACGCGCGGCAGCTCGTGCTGGACCCCGGCGTCGCCCTGCCCAGGGCCGCGCGGGCGCTGCGGGCATCGCTCGGACGCGACGCCGCGTTCTTCGGCGGGATCATCCGCTTCTTCACGCGGGGGCTGGCGGCGGGGGTGCGGCATCCCCGGTACCGCCGGTGGATCCTGTTGCTCTTCGTCCTCGCCGGCTTCGCCCTCACCTTCAGCTGGCAGCGCTGCGGCATCCAGGGGTGTCCGGACGTGGGCCGGCTGGCCAGCCTGCAGCCCGGCGGCAACGCCCTGGTCTACGACACGCGCGGCAACGTCATCGCCGACCTGTCGCCCACCCGGTGGCAGGTGATCGACGTAGACCAGCTTCCCGACTACGTGGGCGAGGCGTTCGTCGCGGTGGAGGACCAGAACTTCTACCGCCACAACGGCGTGCACTGGCCGCGCTTCATCGCCCAGACGGCGCGCAACCTGGTGCCCGGGCAGCGCGGCGCCGGCGCCAGCACCATCACCATGCAGGCGGCGCGCAACCTCTTTCCGGACCGGCTGCCGGCCAGCGAGCGCACCATCCGCCGCAAGCTGCTGGAGATCCGCGTGGCGCAGGAGATCGAGCGGGACTACGGGAAGAAGGAGATCCTGCAGCTCTACCTGAACAACATCTACTTCGGCGAGGGCGTGTACGGCATCCAGTCCGCCGCGCGCGTCTACTTCGGCAAGAACGCGGCGGACCTGCGGCTCTCCGAGGCCGCGCTGCTGGCCGGCCTTCCCAAGGCGCCGACGAACTACAACCCGCGGCGCAACCTGCAGCGCTCCGTCCAGCGCCGGAACCTGGTGCTCTCGCTGATGGCGGCGCAGGGGCGCATCACCGCGGACGACGCGGCGGAGTCGAAGGAGGCGCCCGTCCGCCTGGCCCGCTGGCGGCCGGAGGAGCGGCGCCGCAGCCGCGCGCCGTACTTCACCGAGGCCGTGCGCCGCCACCTGGAGGCGCAGCTGGGCGACGCGCTTTACCAGGGCGGGATGCGCATCCACACCACCCTCGATCCCCGCGTGCAGGCCGCGGCGGAGCAGCAGCTGGAGGCGCAGCTCCGCGCGATCGAGAACGGCGCGTTCGGCCCCTTCCGCGGCCCCCGGCGCTCGCAGTACCGCGATTCCACCGAGACGCCGTACCTGCAGGGCGGCGCCGTCTTCATGGACGCGCAGACGGGGGACGTCCTGGCGCTGGTGGGCGGGCGCTCGTGGGACGAGTCGCGCTTCGACCGCATCACCCAGGGGCTGCGGCAGCCGGGCTCCGCCTTCAAGCCCTTCGTCTACGCCGCGGCCGTCGCGGAAGGCGTATCGCCGGTCGATACCGTGCGCGACGACACCGTGCGCTACGTGCTGCCGGGGAACGAGATCTGGGTGCCGCGCAACTTCGACGGGCGCTACCGCGGGCGGGTGACCGTGCGCTATTCGCTGCGTCAGTCCATCAACACCGTGGCCGTCAAGCTGGCGGAGCGCGCCGGGCTGGAGGACGTGGCGGACGTGGCCCACCGCGCCGGCATCCGGGCGAGCATCCCGCAGCTCCCCTCCGTGGCCATCGGCGCCACGGCGGTGCGGCCGATGGAGCTGGTGACGGCGTACACCCCCTTCGCCACGCTGGGCTACCGGGTGGAGCCGCGCTTCGTGACGCGGGTGGAGGACCGCGACGGCAACGTGGTCTGGCGCGCCCGGGTGCGCCGCCGCCGGGTGATGAGCCGCGGCGTGGCGTTCCTGGTCACGAACATGATGCGGAGCGCCATCGACCGGGGGACGGGCACCGCCGCGCGCGCCGCCCTCGGCTCCAGCGTCCCCGCCGCGGGAAAGACGGGGACGACCAACGGGGCGACGGACGCGTGGTTCGTCGGCTTCACCCCGCAGCGGCTGGGGGCGGTGTGGATCGGCTTCGACCGGCCGCGCACCATCACGGAGGAGGGGTCCGGCGGGAGGCTGGCGGCGCCGGTGTGGGGGCGCATCATGCGCGTCGCCGTGCGCGGACAGGAGGCGGAGCCCTGGAAGGCCCCCGGCGGCGTGGTCCAGCGCCAGGTGGCCGCCGGCACCGACCGGGTGATCGCCCCCGGCTGCCGCCCCCGGGGCGACAGCTACACGGAGTACTTCCTGCGCCGCTACGTGCCGCAGACGGTCTGCCCCCGCGGCACCCGCCGCGACGAGCGCAGCCCCTGGCAGCGCACCCGCGACGAGATCGGCACGCGCGTGGGCGAGTGGGCGCGCGAGGCGTGGGACGACGTCCGCGCCCGCGTCCGCCGCGCCGTGGGCCGCGAAGACGCGGTCGACGAGGAGGCCGGCACGCGGCCGGAGCGGGAGGAGCGGCGGCCGGCGCGCGCGGAGGAGCGGCGGACGGACACCGCCGTCACGGCCCCGACGGCGCCGGTGGAGACGCCGGTGGAGGTGGACGAGGCGCCCGACGAGCCGCGCGACACGATCCGCATCCGCGGACCGGAACCGTCCGCGCCCAGGGACACCATCCTGATCCCCGCGCCGGAGACGGACCCGGTGGAGGCGGAGCCGGAGGCCCGGCCGCCGCCCCCGCAGCCGCTCCCCGTGCCCACGGAGCCGCCGCCGGGGTGAGTGGCACGGCGGATGCTCCCAAAACGCTCGTTTTTGCCGCGGTGGAATGCATCCGCCGCGGCGCGCCGTCCGAAACGCGGGAGCGGGTCCGGACGGCGCGTTGCCCGCGGGGTGCGCCGGTGTAGATTGCCGCCCGCCGCGGACAGGACGACAGGTGAAACAAACCGCGGCGTGCCGCGCCCTTTCCCGGGGACGCGCGGCGCAGCCGCATGCGCACCATCCAGCCAGGCCCTGATGCCCCAACCCCTGCCGTCCGCGGCGCGTCCGCGCTCCCGGCGCCCGTCCCCACGCCACGCGCTGGCCGCGGCGGCGCTCGCCGCGCTGACCGCCTGCGCGGGGAACGGCGGCGCCGCCGCCGGGCCGCTGCCGCAGTTCGCGGAGTTCGAGGGCGAGCCGGTGCGCGCCGTGGAGTTCCAGGGCGACACGGTGGTCCCGGTGGACTCGCTGCACAGCGCGGTCACCACCCGCCCCTCCCGCTGCCGCGTCCTGGGGGTCCTTCCCTTCTGCGTGGGCCGCTTCGGGCGGGATCGCTACGAGCTGGACCTGGGGGTGCTGCAGCGCGACGTGGCCCGCATCCAGCTGGCCCACCGCGACGCCGGCTACTACGGCACCCGCGTCCTTCCCCTCGTCGACCCGGCGGTGGGCGAGGACGGGGTGGAGGTCGCCTTCCGCATCGAGGCGGGGGACCTGACCACCCTCGTCGCGCTGGAGCTCGCCGGCGCGGAGGCGGTGATGGACACGGCGCCGCTGATGCGCCGGCTGCCGCTGGAGGTGGGCGAGCCGTTCCGCCGCATCGACTTCCTGGCCTCGGTGGACACCGTCCGCAACGCCCTGCTGAACCGCGGCCACGCCTACGCGCAGGTGCTGCGCAACTACGAGATCGACACCATCGCCGACGTGGCGCGGGTGCGGCTGGAGGCGGCGCCGGGGCCGGTGGTGACGGTGGACTCCGTCATCTTCGTGGGCAACTACCGGCTGGACCACGAGACGCTCCGCCGGCAGATGGCCATCCAGAAGGGGAACCGCCTGCGCGCCACCGACCTGGTGCGCAGCCAGCGCAACCTCTTCGAGCTGGAGCTGGTGCGCTTCGCCTCGGTGGAAGTGGCGCCGGAGCGGCTGCAGGCCACCCCGGACAGCGCGGAGCTGGACCGCGACAGCATCGGCAGCACGGTGCTGGTGCGGATCGTGGAGGCGCCGCGCTACCAGGCGGAGATCGCGGGCGGCTACGGCAGCCGCGACTGCATCCGCGGCGAGGCCACGCACCTGGACCGCAACTTCCTGGGCGGCGCGCGGCGGCTGGAGGTGACGGGGCTGGTCGCCAAGGTGGGGGTGGGCGATCCCGTGGGCGGGCTGGAGCAGAGCCTCTGCCCCGCCTTCGACCCGGAGGAGCGCTTCACCCCCGAGGACTCGCTGATCGCGGACCAGCTGAACTGGCGGCTGGCCGCCAACTTCCTGCAGCCGCGGCTGTTCGGCTCGCAGACCAGCGTGGTGGTGGGGGCGTTCACCGAGCGCATCTCGGAGCTGGACCTGTACGTGCGCGACGCCAGCGGCGCCGACATCGGCATCGTGCGCCAGATCCTGCCGCAGACGCAGGCGTCGCTGAGCTTCGACGTGCAGCGCGGGCGCACGCGGGCCAGCGACTTCTTCTTCTGCATCGCCTTCGAGGTGTGCTCGCGCGAGGACATCGCGCTGCTGGAGCGGTCGCGCTGGTCCAACGCGCTCACCCTGGGGCTCACCCAGAACCGCGTCCGCCTGGACCCCTTCCCCGCCGGCGGCCACCAGTTCCGCGCGGGGGTGGACTACGCCAGCGCCCTGCTGGGCTCCGACGACGAGTACCTGCGCCTTTCCGCCGACGCCGTGATGCACCGCGAGCTGCGCGAGGACGTGGTGCTCACCCTGCGGGCGGCCGGCGGCACCTTCCTGACCGGGCTGCTCACCAGCGACCGGGGCTACATCCCGCCCGAGCGGCGCTTCTACGGCGGCGGGCCCACGGGGGTGCGCGGCTTCCGCTTCAACGAGCTGGGGCCCACGGTCTACATCGCCCGGCCCACCCGCACCAGCGACGAGGGGTTCCGGGTGGACACCATCCGCTCCTCCACCGGCGGCACCCGCACGGTGCTGGGGACGGCGGAGGTCACCTTCCCCATCCGCGGCGGGCCGGCGTTCCTGCGCAACGTGCGCGGGGCAGCGTTCGTGGACGCGGGGCAGGTGTGGGAGTCGCGCGACTCGCTCGCCGCGCGCACCCGCATCCTCACGACCCCCGGTGTGGGGCTGCGCTTCGCCTCGCCCGTGGGGCCCTTCCGGCTGGACCTGGCCTACAACCCGTACGGCGCGGTGCCGGGGCCGCTGTACGGCATCAACGAGCGGGGCGAGCTGGTGCCGCAGCCGCTGCTGCGCAGCTACCGGCCGCGGGAGGGGCGCGGCTTCTTCCAGCGGCTGGTGATCCAGGTGTCCCTGGGGAACGCGCTGTGACGCCGCGCCGCCGCCGGCTGGACCGGGTGGGGCTGCTGCTGCTGGGGCTGCTGGTGGGCTTCGGCGGGGTGGCGGCGCTCCTCTTCTGGCGGCTGAACGCGGCGCGCACCCGCGTGATCGCGGACAACGTGCAGGTGCGGCTGGGGCTGCCGGACGAGGCGTTCGAGCTGGAGGAGGTGGAGGAGGACGGCTCGCTGCGCATCCTCCTGCGCCGGGTGGCGCTGCTGGACCAGGCGGGGGACACGGTCGTGGCCGCGCCGGCCGTCCGCGCGCGGCTGATCGGCGCCACGCTGACGGCGGACGAGGGGCCCATCGTCATCGACCAGGTGGTGCTGGAGCGGCCGGACATCCGCCTCCTGCAGCGGGCGAACGGCGAGTGGAACTTCGCCGACGTCGTGAAGGCGGAGGCGGCCGGCGCCCCCGTGGAGGTTCCCGGCCGGGACGAGGAGCCGGCCCGGGCCATCTCGCTGCGCGGGGTGCGGGTGATCGACGGCCGCATCCGCGTCGCCATGCCGTACAAAGCGCCGGAGAACGCCAACGCCCGCTTCGCCAGCCTGGAGCAGCCGGAGCGCATCCGCACCGCGGGCGGCGTCTACACCGTGCGCCGGCTGAACAACCTGCAGGCCGTCTTTCCGCAGATCCGCGCGGGCGGCGCCGGCGGGTGGCGGGTGGAGATCGCCCGGCTGACGGCGGACGTCACCAACCCCGACACCCGCATCCAGCAGCTGGCCGGGTGGATCGAGGCGGACGCGGACGAGACGATCCGCTTCGACATCGACGCCTTCCGCACCCCCCGCAGCGCCTTCGACGGCGAGGGGCGGGTGCGCTTCGCCGCCGGCGGGCCGACCTTCGACCTGAACCTCCGGGCGCACCCGCTCTCCTTCGCCGATCTCGGCGGGATGGGGCTGCCGATCCCGGCCACGGGGACGGCGAGCTTCGCGCTGAACGCGCGCTCGCAGTCCGGCGGGCGCACCCTCTGGCGGGTGACGGACGCGCGGGTGGCCATCCTGGACTCGCGCCTGTCCGGCCGGGTGACGGTGCTCACCGGCGGGGAGGAGATGGTCTTCAGCGACACCCGGCTGGTGCTGGACCCGCTGCGGCTGGCGGACCTGGAGACGCTGGGCTACGCCGAACGCCTCCCCCTCCTGGGCACCGTCAGCGGCGAGATCGCCTCCCTGGACGCGCTGGAGGCCGGGCGGGGCGGGCCGCTGCGCATCGACCTGGCCGCCAGCCTGACGCCGCGCACCACCCCCGGCGCCGATCCCTCCGTCATCGCCGCCACCGGCCTCGTCCGCTTCACCCCGGGCGAGGACCCGCTGCGGCTGCAGGGGGTGCGCATCGAGGCCCGGCCGCTGCGGCTGGAGCACCTGGCGTCCCTCTCGGACCAGCCGAACCCGATGCTGCGGGGGCTGCTGACCGGCTCCGCGACGCTCTCCGGCTCCATGCGCGACATCCGGGTGCAGGAGGGGGACCTGGCGTACGCGGTGGGCGACGCACCGGAGACGGTGTTCCGCGGGCTCTCCGGCCGCTTCGTGATGGGCGAGACGCCGCGCTGGGAGCTCAGCGCCCGCGCCCAGCCGCTGGCGCTGGCGACGCTGACGGAGCTCTTTCCCGCGCTCCCCTTCCGCTACGCCACCCTCTCCGGGCCGATCCGCGCCAGCGGCGTGGGCGACGACGTGCGCTTCGACCTGGACCTGCAGGGCGCCTCGGGCGGGATCGCCGCGCAGGGCTCGCTCACGCTGGGCGACCCGCTGCGCTTCGACGTCTCCGGGCGGCTGGACGCCTTCCGCGTCTCCAGCGTGCTGGCGGGCGAGGCGCCGCTGGACGGCCCGCTGAGCGGCACCTTCTCCGCGCGGGGGACCACGAACGACCTGCGCTTCGCGGTGGACCTGCGGCAGGGGGACGCCGGCAGCTTCACCCTGGGCGGCACGCTGCGGAAGTCCGGCGACGAGCCCTACCGCTTCGACGTGGCGGGGCGGGTGGATAACTTCCGCTTGGGCGCGCTGGTGGGGCGGCCGGGGCTCCTTCCCGGCCCCGTCTCCGGTCCCATCGCCGTCTCCGGCGGCGGGGGCGACCCGTACCGCTTCGACGTGGCGCTCACGGGGCCGCAGGGGATGTTCGACGTCCGCGGCACCTTCACGCCGGGGACGGTGCCGTCGTACGCGGTGACGGGGCGCATCCAGGGGCTGGACCTCTCCGCCCTCCCGGGGATGGGGAACCTGCCGCCCACGCGGCTGACGGGGACGATCGACATCGAGGGGCGCGGGACCACGCCGGAGACCTTCGCGGGACGGGTGGCCTTCGATGCGACGCCCGGATCGACGGTGGCCGGGATCGCCATCCAGGTGGGGACGGTGCGGCTGACCGCGGCGAACGGGGTGATGAACATCCAGCGCCTGGAGCTGGGCGTGCGGGGCGCGCGGCTGGAGGCGTCCGGCTACCTGGGGCTCACCGCCCCCGCGCCCGACGTGCTGCGCTTCACGGTGGACGCGCCGGACCTGGGCGTGCTGGCCGCCTTCATCCCCCCGCCGGGGCGCTTCGAGCCGGAGATCACGGGATCGCTGCAGGCCAGCGGCTGGGTGGGCGGCACCCTGCGCTACCCGGAGGTGGCCGTCAACGCGCGGGGGAGCGGCGTCCGCTGGCAGACGTACCAGGCGGAGCAGCTGGCGGTGGAGGCGCGGCTGCTGCGCGGCGCCACGGTGTGGATGGGGAACGTGTCCGTGAACGGCGCGGGGCTGGCCATCGGCAATCAGACCATCCGCTCCGTGGCGCTGGAGGCCAACCTGGCCCCGGAGGCCGCCTCGTTCGGCATCGACCTGCGCAAGGACGAGAACACCGACGTCCGCGCCAGCGGCATCCTGGAGCTGCAGGGGCTGGCGGTGAACGGGGTGCTGCTGCGCGACCTGGACGTGCGCCTGCGCGACGTGCACTGGACGCTGGGCGTCCCCGAGGCGCGGCTGGCGCGCACGGAGGGAGGCATCGTCATCCAGAACCTGCGGCTGCAGCGCACGGGGAGCGAGTCGGCCGGGTTCATCGAGGCCAACGGCATCCTCCCCACGACGGGCCGGGCGGACCTGGCGGTGCGGATGCAGGGGATCGACATGGCGGAGCTGCGCCAGCTGGTCCCCACCCTTCCGGAGCTCTCGGGGACGCTGGCGCTGGACGCCTCCATCACCGGCCCCGTGGAGGACCCGGCGCTGGTGCTGAACGCCACCGTCGACCGCCTGGCGTTCGGCGGGCTGACCACCGACCGGCTGGCGGTGCAGGGGCGCTACGCCGCGGGGGTGATGCGGCTGGACGCCGACGTGCTGATGGCCGGGCGGTCGCTGCTGGACGCCGAGGCCTCCGTGCCGATGACGCTCACGCTGGGCGGGATGGTCCCCGGCTTCACCATGCGGCGCAACGACCCGCTCAGCGCCACCATCCGCGCGGACTCGCTCCCCCTGCAGCTGGTGGCCGCGGCGCTGCCCACGGTGCTGGAGGAGGCGGAGGGCGCGGCGGCGGCGCTGGTGACCATCAGCGGCACGCTCGACGACCCGCGGGTGGCGGGGACGGCCGGGGTGGCGGGCGCGCTGACCATCGTGCCGCTGGGCGTGCGCTGGACCGACCTGGACGCGGCGCTGCGGCTGGAGGGGCAGACCATCACCGTGGAGCGCGCCACGGCGCGCACCGGCGAGAACGGGATCGCGAACGTCACCGGGCGGGTGGTGCTGGACCAGCTGGACCGCCCGGAGCTGCAGCTGGCGGTCACCAGCCGCAACTTCCAGGCGATCGACAACGAGGAGGTGGCCAGCCTGCAGGCGGACGCGGACCTCACCATCACCGGCCGCTACCCGGGCGCGGAGCTGCGGGGGCGGGTGACGCTGGAGGACGGCACCATCCACATCCCCGAGCTGGGCGAGGAGGTGGAGGGCGACATCGTGGACGTGGACGTGGGCGCGCTGGGCGCCGACACGGTCAGCGCCGGCATCGTGAGGCCCGTCGGCCTGGCCGGGCTGGTCCCCCGCGACCTGGAGGTGGAGATCGGCGAGTCGGTGTGGCTGGAGTCCGACGACGCCCGCATCGCCATCCAGGGCGACCTCACGGTCTACGAGGCGGGGGGCACGCTGCGCGCCTACGGCTCGCTGGAGGCGGTCCGCGGCACCTACACGCTGCGGGTGGGCCCGGTGGAGCGCGAGTTCGAGGTGGTGCGCGGGACGGTGCAGTTCTCCGGCACGCCGGAGCTGAACCCGCGGCTGGACATCGTGGCCCGGCACGAGGTGCGCACCCGCGACCCGGGAACGCCGGACATCGGCATCCTGGTGAACGTGGGGGGCACGCTGCAGCAGCCCACCCTGGCGCTCAGCAGCGAGACGCGGCCGCCGCTGCCGGAGTCGGAGCTGCTCACCCTGCTCCTCTTCGGCCGGCGCAGCACGGACCTGGCGAACATCCCGCAGGAGTTCACGCAGGGGATCATCCTGGAGCAGCTGGTGGGCGGCGCGCTCACCAACCAGCTGGAGGAGGCGTTCGCCAGCCTGGGGATCTTCGACTACGTGCGGCTGCGCTCGCGGCCCACGGGAACGGGCTTCGGCGGGGTGCCGCAGTTCGGCGCGGACATCTTCGCCTACGCGTCGCTGGAGGCGGGGAAGGAGGTGTTCGAGGACGCCTTCCTGGTCTTCGAGGTGGTGGACCTGCTGAGCGATCCCAAGCTGGGGGTGAGCGGCGAGTGGCAGGCCACGCGCAGCTGGACGGTACGCGGCGCGTGGGAGCCGGTGCGCCGCGACCCGCTGCTGCTGAACCTGGACCAGCGCGGCCGCCAGATCCTGCTGGAGGCGCGCCGCCGCTGGGAGTACGGCCGCCCGCCGGAGCAGCCGGACCCGCTGGCGGACGAGCCGCCGCCGGTGACGGACGAGCCCGGCCCCGCGGAGCAGTCCACGCCCACGGGCCAGCCCCCGCCCCCGCCGCCGGACGATTCGCCGTAGGGGACAGGGGACAGGGGAGAGGGAATGGCGGGACGGGCGCACGACGAGGATCGTGCGCCCGTCCCGTGTTCGTGTGGCCGAGAGCGTGTTGCCGTCGGTCTGGTGTGCTGCGAACGGCATCTCACTGCGCCCGC
>DATAAG010000165.1:0-14475 GCA_036260235.1 Longimicrobium sp. | reverse complement strand
CTGAGCTCGTCTTTCCTGTCGGTGACGAACTGCTTGTCCGACAGCATGATGGGAGCCGGCGCGCCCGGCCGGCGGGCTTCGAACCGCAGCAGAGGCAGGTACATCAGGTCAATGCTGCTCACCGAATACGCCAGCAGATCGCCCTTGTGTTTGGGCGGTACTTCACGCCGATCCCCCGTGACGATCACGAGCGGCTCGAATTCCTCTGGAAACCCGGTGAGCGGCTTCATTGTCGGTGCTCTCGTCAATCCATCCGTGATCCAGAGCTGCCCGAACCGGCCCCGTCCCCCCTCATCTTAAGTAGGCGGAACTCACCCGGGGCGCAAGCGCGTCAGCCTGGGGGCGTGGTCCGCCCGGCGCACCCTGCCGCGAATGCGCCGCCGACCCGACGCGGACGGGGAAATCAGAAACTCCGTTGACTCCGCCGGAGGCCGCGACAGTTCCTGAAGCCGGCGACGCAGCGTAGCTTGTGCACTCCGCACTCACGCACTCACGCACTCACGCACTCCATGGACGCGGACGTCATCATCGTAGGCGCCGGGCTGGCTGGGCTGGTGGCCGCGGCGGAGCTCGCCGGGGCGGGAAAGCGGGTGATCGTGCTGGAGCAGGAGCCGGAGCAGTCGCTGGGCGGGCAGGCGTTCTGGTCGTTCGGCGGGCTGTTCCTGGTGGACTCGCCGGAGCAGCGGCGGATGGGGATCAAGGACTCCCGCGACCTGGCGCTGCAGGACTGGATGGGCACCGCCGGCTTCGACCGCGGCGAGGACCGGTGGCCGCGCCGCTGGGCGGAGGCGTACGTGGACTTTGCCGCCGGCGAGAAGCGCAGCTGGCTGTACGAGCGCGGCATCCGCTTCTTTCCCGTCGTGGGCTGGGCGGAGCGCGGTGGATGGCAGGCCACCGGCCACGGCAACTCCGTGCCCCGCTTCCACGTCACCTGGGGGACGGGGCCGGCGGTGGTGGAGCCGTTCATCCAGCGCGTCCGCGAGGGGGAGAAGACGGGCCGCGTCTCCCTCCGCTTCCGCCACCGCGTGGACGGGCTGTCGGTCACCAACGGCGTGGTGGACGGCGTGCACGGCGCCGTCCTGGACCCGTGCGACGCCGTCCGCGGCAAGCCCTCCACGCGCAACGTGGTGGGCGAGTTCGCGCTGCCGGCGCAGGCGGTGATCGTCACCTCCGGCGGCATCGGCGCCAACCACGACCTGGTGCGGCAGAACTGGCCCAAACGCCTGGGCGACCCGCCGAAGCGGATGATCTGCGGCGTTCCCGCGCACGTGGACGGGCGGATGCTGGCCATCAGCCAGGCCGCGGGGGGCCGCGTGATCAACCCGGACCGCATGTGGCACTACACGGAGGGGATCCACAACTGGGACCCCATCTGGCCCATGCACGGCATCCGCATCCTCCCGGGCCCGTCGTCGCTCTGGTTCGACGCGCGCGGGCGGCGGCTCCCCCCGCCGCTCTTTCCCGGCTTCGACACGCTGGCCACGCTGGAGCACATCGCGAAGAGCGGGTACGACCATACCTGGTTCGTGCTCACGCAGAAGATCATCGAGAAGGAGTTCGCCCTTTCCGGCAGCGAGCAGAACCCCGACCTCACGGGCAAGAGCGTGCGGAAGGTGCTCAGCCGCGTCCTTCCCGGCGCGCCGCCGCCGGTGGAGGCGTTCAAGCAGAAGGGGCAGGACTTCGTGGTCGCGCCCACGCTGGCGGAGCTGGTGCGGGGGATGAACGCCCTCACCGGCGAGCCGCTGATCGACCTGGCGGCGCTGGAGGCGCAGATCGTGGCGCGCGACCGGCAGATGGAGAACGAGTTCTGCAAGGACGCGCAGATCGTCGCCCTGCGCGGCGCCCGCAACTACCGGGGCGACAGGCTGATCCGGGTCGCGAAGCCCCACCGCATCCTGGACCCTGCCGCCGGCCCTCTGATCGCCGTGCGCCTGAACATCCTGACGCGCAAGACGCTGGGCGGGCTGGAGACGGACCTCAGCGCCCGCGTCCTCCGCGCGGACGGCGAGCCGCTCCCCGGCCTCTACGCCGCCGGCGAGGTGGCGGGCTTTGGCGGGGGCGGGATGCACGGCTACCGCGCGCTGGAAGGCACCTTCCTGGGCGGCTGCATCTTCTCCGGCCGCGCTGCCGGCCGCGCGGCGGCGGCCGCGGTGGGGTGAACACGGCTCCCCCCCGAGGGTGCAAGCCCCCGCCTGAGCGGCTGAAGCCGCCGCAACGACCGCGGAAAGCCCCGCAAACCCCGCGGGGCTTCAACAGCCCGGGAGGCGGCCGCTCTCGTGCACGTCGCGCGGCGTGCGGCAGGAGCGGTCGGCGCAGGCGGACATCACGTCGTCTCAGCCGCGGTTTCAATTCAATTCGACCGCCGGGGCCGGGTGACGGCATCGCCGGCTCCTCCCCGTGACCCCCTGCACACCCACAGCTGATGGTGACGATGCGTCCCGGACGCGGGCTCGCACCCCCGCGCTACGAAGTGATCCGCCGCCGCCGTGAGCCGGCGCAGGCAAAGCAGCTCACCGTGGTGATGCCGTTCCTGAACGAAGGGGACGAGCCGCGGCGGACGGTGGAGAGCATTCACCGCACCGTTCCCGCGGACGCCGTCGACGTCATCGCCGTCGATGACGCATCGGACGGGAGCCCGGACACGCTGCAGGACTTCGGCAACGTGGTCTACGTGCGGAACGAGCAGCGGATCGGGGCGCCCGCCTCCAAGCACCTGGGCGTCACGATGGCGCGCACCCCGTGCGTGCTGATCATCGACGCGCACATGCGCTTTCGCCGCGACCACTGGCACCGCAAGATCGTCCGGGCGCTGTCGCGCGAGCCCTCCACCGCGTTCTGTGCCACCTGCCTGGGGCTCTCCGCGGACAACATGGACGTGCACGCGCCCCACGGCAGGTACCACGGCGCGAACCTGGTGCTGGAATCCGGGAACCCGGCGAACCCGCGGAGGCCGGCGCGCGAGATCCTGGAGCCCCGGTGGGCGCCCCGGCCGCGGAAGGAGAAGCGGACCGCGAAGATCGCCTGCCTGCTGGGCGCGAGCTATGCCTTCACCCGCGAGTGGTTCCTGCGCATCCGGGGGCTGGAGGGGCTGCAGGGATGGGGCGCGGAAGAGCCTTTCCTGAGCCTGAAGACCTGGCTGGCCGGCGGCCGGTGCCGGCTGCTGCGGAAGGTCGAGATCGGCCACCGCTTCCGTGACCGGGCGCCGTACCGCACCCCGGTGGCGCACCTGGTCTACAACAAGATCTTCATCTGCCGCACGGTCCTTCCCGAGGAGGTGGGGGAAAAGCTGATCCTGCGCCTGCCCCGCGACGCGGCGTTCGAGGAGGCCATGCGCATGATCGAGGAGAACGCCGAGTACGTCCGCGAGTGCCGCGGCTACTACCGCTCCATCTTCACCACCACGCTGGAACAGGCCTGCCGGCGCGCGGGCATTCGCTACCCCGCTCCCTGATCGCGGCTGACAGGCCTGTCCCACACCCGTAGACGGACGGACGAGAGGGAGCCCGGCGGATCATCCGCCGGGCTCTCCGCGTTGGCCAGAATGGAAAGGTCCGGTGCGAGCCGCCGCGCCCCCTCCGGGCTCGCATGACTCGCCCACCTCCCCCAAAAACCCCTGGGGGAGGTTGAGGGGGACGAGAGATTCGCGAGACGTCTCTCGTCCTGCAGGATCGGCGCAGCCGTTAAAGACTCAGAATGACAGTTCAGGCGGATTCGTATGACTATCCCGCAGGTGCGGTGTGCCACGCAGGACGCTTCCGTAGCACCTGGTGCTCGCAAGAGGGAGAGAGCCGCCCGCGGCGTGTTGCCGGCGCCGCGGGCGGGCGCCATCATGTCCGGCGTCCGCCATCCGCGCACAGACAACCGGAGCCGCCATGCTCTACATGGTCCTGGAGGACTTTCGCGGCGACCCGGCCGCGGTCTACCGCCGCTTTCGCGACCGCGGCCGCCTGGCGCCCGAGGGGCTGCGCTACGTGAGCAGCTGGGTGGCGGAGGACCTGCAGCGCTGCTGGCAGGTGATGGAGTGCGACGACCGACGCCTGCTGGACGAGTGGATGGCAGCCTGGCAGGACCTCGTCGCCTTCGAGGTGATCCCCGTGATCTCCTCCGCCGAAGCCGCCACCGCGATCGCACCGCGGTTGTGAGTTGCCAAACCGCCGGAAGGAAGCGTTGTCTTCCTGGGGGAGCACTATACGGAACCTGCGTCCACACAACCGCTTGCACGACCGGAGGATCTACTCCGCCCTGCCGCGAGCCGGCCTCCACGCGTTGGACCAGCCCTCGGTTCTGCCGGCAAGATCCTTCGGCCGGCGCCAGAGCTCCATGTGAACGCAAGCCAGGCGCGGCGCCTCCCTCGGGAAAGCAAAGCGTGGCAGCCGCAAGGCACGGGATGTGAATCCCCGGAGGGGCGCCTGCATCCGAGGCGAGCCCTCGCGCACGGTGCCCGCCCGAGATGGTGTCGGCGCAGGCCGGCAGTGCGTAGTCGTTGCGGCGATGTCAATCGCCGGGGCGCAGACCATCCCATCCCACCCCGATCCCGAGCCAACCCGTGAGCCAGAGCCGCCCGACCACCATCGTCTGCATGTCGAGCTTCCTCAAGGGCGAGGAGTTCATCCGCGAGTGCAAACGGCTGGGATGCCGGGTGCTGCTGATCACCGTGGAGAAGCTGCGCGAGGCCGCGTGGCCGCGCGACCACATCGACGAGATGCTGTACATGCCGGACCTGTTCCGGCGCGACGACGTGATCCACGGGGTGAGCTGGCTGGCGCGCACGGAGCACATCGACCGCATCGTCCCGCTGGACGAGTTCGACCTGGAGATGGCGTCGGCGCTGCGCGAGCACCTGCGCATCCCGGGGATGGGCGAGACCACCGTCCGCCACTACCGCGACAAGCTCGCGATGCGGATGCAGGCGCGCGACGCCGGCATCCTGGTCCCGGAGTTCGTCCCCATCCTGCACTACGAGCCCATCCAGCGCTTCCTGGAGACGGTGCCGCCCCCCTGGGTGCTCAAGCCGCGCTTCTCCGCGTCGGCCATCGGCATCCACAAGACGGACGACCCGCAGCAGGTGTGGCGCCTGATCGAGGAGCTGGGCGACAAGCGCTCGTTCCACCTGCTGGAGCACTTCATCCCCGGCTCCGTCTACCACGTGGACTCGCTGGTGTGGGACCGCCGGATCGTCTTTGCCGAGGCCAGCGGCTACGTGAGCCCGCCCTTCGAGGTGTACCACGGCGGCGGATTGTTCTGCACGCGCACCCTGCCGCGCGACTCGGACGAGGCGCGCGCGCTCCGGGAGATGGACGAGCGGGTGCGCGAGGCGATGGGGATGGTGCGCGGGGCCGCGCACACGGAGTTCATCCGCGCACACGAGGACGGGCGCTTCTACTTCCTGGAGACGGCGGCGCGGGTGGGCGGCGCCAACATCGTGGACATGGTGGAGGCGGCCACCGGCGTCAACCTGTGGCGTGAGTGGGCGCGGCTGGAGGTGGCCAACGCGCGGGGCGAGGACTACGCGCCGCCCCCACCGCGCCAGGACTACGCGGGGCTGCTGGTCTCGCTGGCGCGCCAGGAGTCGCCGGACACCGCGGCGTACGACGACCCGGAGATCGTCTGGCGGATGAACAAGCACCACCACGTGGGGATGATCGTCGCCAGCCACAGCCACGAGCGCGTGGGACAGCTCCTGCAGTCGTACCTGCCGCGCATCCGCGAGGACTTCTACGCCTCGCTCCCCCCCGCCGCGTCGGCGACGGACTGAAAAGATCCGGCCTCACACGGAGTCAACGGAGTAGAACACACTCCGTTGACTCCGCTGGCTCCGTGTGAAACTTCTTTCGGGTCTTGATCGAACCAACCTTCCGCCGGCAGTCGCAGTCTAATCCCCACTCACGCCGTGCTCCCTTCCCTGCGCACGCCCATGCGAAAGACCATCGCTTTCTTTCTGGCGGCCGTGCTGGCCGCCTCGCCCGCGCTCGCGCAGGACGCCTCGCTCGCCGCGCGCATCCGGCGGGTGGAGAACGGGCTCACCACCCCGGTCATCGTCGCCGGGCGCACGGACCAGGGCGCGCCCCTGGCGGAGCGGATGCGGGCGCTCAACACGCCGGCCGTCAGCATCGCCGTCATCAACGACGGGCGCATCGAGTGGGCGCGGGCGTACGGGACGCTGCAGGCGGGCGGCACCGTCCCGGCGGACACGGGAACGCTCTTCCAGGCCGCCTCCATCAGCAAGCCCGTCGCCGTGCTGGGCGCGCTGCTGCTGGCGGAGCGGCGCCACCTTTCGCTGGACGCGGACGTGAACACGATCCTGCGCAGCTGGCGGGTGCCGGAGAACGCGTTCACGGCGCGCGAGAAGGTGACCCTGCGCCGCCTGGCCAGCCACGGCGCGGGGCTCACGGTGCACGGCTTTCCCGGCTACGCCGCCGACAGCGTCGTGCCCACCACGGTGCAGGTGCTGGACGGGGCCCGGCCGGCCAACACCGCCGCCGTCCGCGTGGACACCTTTCCCGGCGCCATGCTGCGCTACTCCGGCGGCGGGCTCACGGTGATGCAGCAGATGATGGTGGACGTGGCAGGCCGCCCCTTCCCGGAGCTGATGCGGCGGACGGTGCTGGAGCCGCTGGGGATGCGGCACTCCAGCTTCGAGCAGAACGTGGCCCCCGCGCGGGCGGCGCGCATCGCCCGGCCGTACCGGCGGGACGGCACGCCGGTGGACGGCGGATGGCACCGCTACCCGGAGATGGCGGCGGCGGGGCTGTGGACCACGCCGTCGGACCTGGCGCGCTTCGCCATCGCGGTGCACCGGGCCTTCCTGGGCGAGGCGTGCGGCGTGATCTCGCCCGACCTGGCGCGGCAGATCCTCACGCTGCAGAGCGAGGACTCCCCCGGCAACGGGTTCGGGCTGGGGATGCAGCTGGAGCGGATGGGGACGCCGGCGTGGAGCTTTGGCCACAGCGGCGCCAACGAGGGCTACCGGAGCCTGATGGTGCTGTTCGGCGAGACGGGCGACGGCGCGGTGGTGATGACCAGTTCCGACGCCGGCATCGACCTGGCGCTCGAGCTGATGCGGTCGCTGGCGCGGGAGTACGGCTGGCCGGCGTACCTGCCGGTGGAGAAGACGGCCGTCGCCCTGGACCCCGCCCTGCTGCGCGACGCCCCCGGCCGCTACCGCGGCGTGCTGAACGACGAGCCGTTCTTCTACACGGTCGAGGGGAAGGACGGGGCCCTGACCATCAACACCGCCAACTGGCCGGCGGCGCGCGTCCTCCATCCAGCGTCTGCCAGCGAGATGCGCTTCTTCATCCGCGAGTCGGAGCGCGAGTACACCTTCGAGCGCGACGCCTTCGGCCGCGTGATCCGCCTTCGCGTGACCGGCGGCGGCGGCCCCGAGATCATCACCGAGCGCGTGGAGTAGACGTTACCGCCAGACGGCGTACGGAGCTCATCGACGATCAAGAGCTGAGGTGGAAGGCATCGGACGACGAGCTTCCGATGCAGCCACGCGATCCAGGGGCGGCACCCGAGCGGCGCCGCCCCGCATTTGTTTCTGATCCGCAGCGTGCAGCGTAACAGGTGCAACACGATGGACTTCGTCTCGTTACAAATGTTTAGGCGCATAAAGACGTGCATTGTTCCGAAAATCCACCTATCGCATTGGAAAACAAATACTTGAATCCATGGCATCCGTGGATCGGCGAAGTGGTGCGCCTGTTGCTTTTTCCTGGAGCACGTGCCGAGGGGGGCGGCCATCCTGCCTCTCGTTGCCGGACACGCTGTGGGTGTCCTGCCCGCACTTCGCCTCCACTCCGTTCCGGGGAGGCGCTCCACCGTTCGAACACCATCCGGACCCTGACGACCTGGTCGCGGGGCGGACGCTCTCCGTAGCAGGGACGGCAGTCCGGCCGTCCCACCCGACCGCGCGCTGCTCCGGGGCGCGGTCGGCATCGTGATTCACCCGGAGTGCAACGGGAGTTCGTGGTATGTTCACGCGCAGTACAAAGTTGTTTGGGGCCACTTTGCTGGCAATGTTCGCCGCAGGGTGCGCGGACGAGACGAGCCCGGCGGGTCCGGGAGAGGGGACGAGGAGAGGGACGATCGCGCCCCCGGCTCACGGCATGACGATCGACGAGCGCTTCGTGCAGCTGGCGCGGGAGATCCCCGGCTTCGGCGGATACTACCGCGACCGGGAGGGCAACCTGAACGTGGTTCTGACGAATCCCGCCGCGCAGGGCGAAGCAGCCCGCGCCGCGCTCGCCCCCGTGCTGCCGGGCGGCCGGGGACGGGGGATGATCATGCGGCAGGGCCGATACGACTTCGCGCAGCTACACGCTTGGCGCCTGCAGGTCGACCCGGCCGTGCTCGGATTCGAAGGCGTGGCCTTCACCGACGTCAACGAGGTGACGAACCGGGTGGAGATTGGGATCTGGGATGCCACCGTCCGTGACGGCGTGCGCCAGGCGGTGAGCGGACTCCCGATTCCGCCGGCCGCCATCGGGCTGGTGAACGCCGAAGCCGTGGAGGAGCATGCGAGCCTGAGGGACCGGGTGCGCCCGAGCACCGGAGGACTGCAGATCAGCCGGGTCCTCAGCTCCGGCAACCTCTCCCTCTGCACGCTCGGCTTCAACGTTCTGGTGGACGGAAAGTACGGCTACTTCACCAACTCGCACTGCACGCAGTCGGGCATCGGCACGGTGCACCGGCAGGACGCAGCGAACGACCGGATCGGCGTCGAGGTCCAGGATCCTGCTCCGTACGCGTACGGATCAACGCAGACCTTCAACGGGGTGAGCTACACCTGCACCGACACCGACGGATGCCGCTTCAGCGATGCATCCCGCGGAGTGTACGACGACAGCGTGCAGGCGCAGGTGAAGTTCGGCTACATCGCGCGCACGCTGACGGAGAACGAGTACCAGGGTGGCGATCCGGACTCGACGGCCTATGGCGCCACGATGTACACCATCGACAGCGGCAATCCCTACTTCCGCATCGTCGGGAAGGCCGCCGACGTGGTGGTGGGCGACGTCATCCACAAGGTGGGCTACCGGACCGGCTGGACCTCGGGCATCGTGGACCGCACCTGCGTGTACTCCTCGTCCACCGGCAGGTGGTGCCAGCTCGCCAAGGGGGACCCTCCCACCCGGCTCCTGGGCAACGACGGCGACAGCGGCTCGCCCGTCTTCCGGCGGGTGCCGGGGAGCGAGACGGACGTGGAGCTGGTGGGTCTGTACTGGGGAACCTACATCAGCCCCATCGCCAACATCGAACGTGACATGGGGATGTCCTTCGACGTGGCGGCTCCGTAGCGGAACCGCCTGCACGGGGCCGAGGGGCAGATCCTCGGGCCCCGTACGGGCCGGCCTCGCAGAGCTCCTCGAGGCCGAACCCGCCGCCCAGCGCGTAGACTGCCGGTTCTGAAACGAACAACATCGAGGATACAGAGGAACAGAGAACAGCCAGAGGAACAGAGGATCACCTGCCGGTCCTCTGTTCCTCTGGCTTTTGTCTGTACCTCTGTACCCCTCCGCCGTTGCTTTCCGGATCTGGCATTACCGCCGCGGCTGCGGGGATGGAGCAGATGCTCCCCAGACGCGGTCGAAGAAGTCGGCGGTGGCCTGGTTCACCCGCACGGCGTTGGCGTGGCGCATCCAGTGGTGCGTGTCGTCGGGGATGACCAGCTCCTCGAACGGCACCCCCGCCTCCTCCAGCCGCCGCGCCAGGTCCACCGTCTGGGCGAAGCGCACGTTGCGGTCGTCGTCGCCGTGGATCAGCAGCACGGGCGACGTCCACCCCTCCATCGACGAGAACACGGACGACTGCCAGGCGCGCGCCAGCGCCGAGTCCACGTCCGGCGCCTGCTCGTAGCGCTCGCGGTTCAGCAGGCCGCGGGCGCGCTCGGTGGTCCAGTCGTGCACCCCGTGGATGTCGACGCCAGCGGAGAAGAGGTCGGAGTCGTGGGCCAGCGCCATCGCCGTGAGAAAGCCGCCGTACGAGCCCCCGTAGACGCCGATGCGCGCGGGGTCCACCTGGGGAAGCGTGCGCAGGAACTCGCCCGCCGCCTTCACGTCCAGGTACTCGGAGGCGCCCTGTGCGCCGGCGTTCGCCGGGCGGTGGAAGTCGTAGCCGTAGCCGATCCCCAGCCGGTAGTTGATGGAGAGCACGACGTAGCCGCGGCTGGCCAGGTACTGGTTGAGCGCGTAGGCGTTGGCGTAGTAGTCCGAGTAGTGCCAGCCCAGCAGCATCTGCCGCGGCGGACCCCCGTGGATGTAGACGATGGCCGGCTTCTTCGCCGCCCCACCCGTCCGCTCGAAGAGCTGGGCGTGCACCTGCACCCCGTCGGCGGCCCGGTAGACCACCGCGCGCGGGGTCACCAGCTGCTCCGCCGGGAACTCCGCGGGTACGCGATCCTCCGCCAGCAGCCGCGCGGGCCCGCCCGCCATCGGCATTACGGCGGGGAGCGGGGGCCGCCGGGCGGTCGCGGAGAGAAAGACGATGCTCGCGCCATCTCCCGTCACCACCGGGCTCCACTCCAGCCCCGTGCCAGGGGTGAGCACCTCGGGGGCGGCGCGGTCCACGGGGGCGCGCACCACGTGCCGGCGGTCGATGTCGTCCGCGCCGCCGCCGGCGTTCCCCGCGAAGAGCAGGTGCCGTCCGTCCGGGCTCAGCGTGACGTGCTCCGCCATGTAGTCACCCGGGGTGAGCAGCAGCGCCTCGCCGCCGTCCTCGGGAATGGAGTACAGGTGGGGCCAGCCGTCGTGGTAGGAGAGGAAGGCGATGCGCCCGCCGGCGGCCCAGTGCAGGTTGGTGCCGCCGTGCGTGGTGGGCACCGATCCACGCAGCGTCGCGGGCGCCTGCCAGAGGCGCCGCGCCTGGCCGGTGGCCGCGTCCGCCGTCCAGATGGACCAGGGCGCGTGCCGCTGCGCCAGGATGGAGTCCGGCGCGCCGCCCTGCCCCGGGCGCCGCACGAACGCGATCCGCCGTCCGTCCGGGGACCAGCGCGGGCTCCCGTCGCGGGAGGTGCTGGGCGCGATCCACAGGATGGGGGTGGCGCTGTCGGCGTAGACGCCCACGAAGGCGTGGGTGCCGCGGTTGGAGACGAAGGCCAGCCGGCTCCCGTCGGGCGCCCACCGCAGGTCGCCCATCTCGCCGCGCGCCGCGAACAGGCGCTTCGCGGCGGCCGAGCCGTCGATCGGCGCCACCCACACCTGCCGGTCCCTGATGAACGCGACCCGGTCACCGCGCGGCGACACCGCGGGCTCCGCCGCGCCACCGTCGGCCAGCAGCTTCGGCTCGCCGCCCTCGAAGGGGACCGACCAGACGCCCACCGTCTGCGGGACGGGGCTGGACGTGGGGTTGACCGGCACGTACGAGTCCCAGTTGGCCTGGTCTCCGCCGCGCATGTACACCACCCAGCGGCCGTCGGCAGAGAGCTCCACGCGGCTGAGCTCCTGCCCGTCGTCGGCGGTGTAGCGGGTCAGCTGCCGGGGCTGGAACCCGGGCCCCTCGGCCACCCAGAGGTTGCGGCGGCCCTGCTCGTTGAACGCCCACGCCACCCTCGCGCCCGTGGCCGCCGCCGACAGCTCGTTCGGAAAGGGATAGCTCTTCACCTGCTCCATGGTGAACTGGCCGGCCGCGGCGCCCGGCACCGCGGCCAGGCAGAGCGCGGCCGCCACACGGCGCGCGACAGCGGGGGCGATTCGCATGCGTTCGTTTCCTTCGAGTGCGTGGAAGCGTCGATCGCGTACAACATAGGGAAAAGATCGAGCCTCACACAGAGCCAGCAGAGTGAGCAGAGTTCGGCCCGTGCCCGGGACTGACTCTGTTGACTCTGCTGACTCTGCGTGAGGCCATCTTTTTCTTTTGATTCACTCCGACAGCGCGCGGACCAGGCGGTAGAGGAACTCCTGGCCCTCGAAATACGACTGCACGGAGATGCGCTCGTCGGGGGCGTGGGCGCGCACGTCGTCCACGTCCAGGAAGATGCCGCTCACGCCGTACATCGGGATCCCCGCCTGCCGGAAGTACAGGCTGTCCGTCGCGCCGATCCCCATCACCGGCACCACGGGCACGCCGGGCCACATCTCCTCCGTGATCCGCTCCACCGCCCCCGTCACCTCCGGGGTCAGCGGCGAGGGCGGGCTGGGCCTGGCGGGCGCCACCTGCCGCACCGCCACCCGCTCGTCCCCCACCACCTCGCGCATCATCCGCTCGATCTCCTCCGGCGGCTGGCCCGGCAGCAGGCGGCAGTTGACGATGGCGCGCGCCGTCTGCGGGATGGTGTTGTTGGACTGCCCCGCGTCCAGCCGCGTGGCCGTCCAGGTGTTGCGCATCATCCCGTGGTACTGGGGGTTGACGCCCAGCCGCGCGACCGCCTCGTCGTCGGCGCTGCCGGCCAGCAGCGCGCGCATGTCGTCCGCCATCGGCCCGCGCTCGATGCGCGACATCCGCTCGAAGAACGCCCGCGCCACCTCCCCCAGCTGCACGGGGTGCCGGTACGCGGCCACGCGGCCAAGCGCGGCGGCCAGGTGGTAGATGGCGTTGTCCGGATCGGGATAGGAGCTGTGGCCGGCGGTGCCGCGCGCGGTGAGCTCCAGGTCCAGGTACACCTTTTCGCTGGCCTGCAGGTTGTTGCTGATGCGCCGCCCGGCGCGCATTCGCCCGAAGCCTCCCTCGTTGATCCCCATCGCCGCGTCCACCAGCTCGCGGCGGTTCTCCGTGAGCCAGCGGGCGCCGTTGTGCTCGCCCCCCTCCTCGTCCGCGGTGAGCACCAGCACCAGGTCCCGGTCCGGGACGATCCCCTCGCGATGCATCCGGATCAGGTTCGCCGTCCAGAGGGAGGCCATCGCCTTCTGGTCCGTGGTGCCGCGGCCGTAGAGGAAGCCGTCCCGCTCCACCAGCTCGAAGGGATTCGTGGACCACTCGGCGGGATCGGCATCCACCACGTCCAGGTGGGCCAGCATCAGCAGCGGCCTGCGCGCGCCGGTGCCCCGCAGGCGCGCGACCAGGTTCATCTTGCGCGGGTGCGGCCCCGCCAGGGTGATGTCCTCGTCCGGAAAGCCGGCGTCCTGCAGCCGCCGCGCGACCGCCTGCGCCGCGACCGTCACGTCGCCGGCGCTGTCGGTGGTGTCGATGGCGATCAGCTCGGCGAAGACGTCGCGCGCGAGCTGGCGGTACTCGGCGGGCGAGGTGGGGGCGGCGGGTTCGATCAGCGTCTGCATCCGGATGCACGGTTTTCGTTGGCGGCGCGCGGCGGAGGGCGGCGCGCGAAGGGGCAACCTACGTCGGCGGAGCACATCGTTCAAACGATGCGGGACGCCGGCGCAGGCGATAGGTTCGAGGCCGGTGGACGGCCCGCGCCGCCCCCCTCCGCATGCATCGGCGCGAGCCCGAGACTGAGCGAATGAATGAATTCGCCGCTGGAAAATCGCGAAGTCCGCCTGCGCGGACTGCACGGGCGTCTCCGGAGCTACGCCAGTTCGGTACACACCGGGGGCCGGGGGCCCCACATCATCAAAGAAGTTGACCAACCTCACAGAAGTCACTAAGGATACCGCTCAGTTGGTGCAGTTGCATTCACCGGGCAGCCAAGGGAGCAGACAATGAACATTCCACGCTGGGGAGTAGCAGCAGGTTTGTTGGTTGTGCTTGCTGGTTGTGAACACGGCCCGCCGGTGGCAGTTCAGCCCGTCCCGGAGCCCCCACAGGCTGCGTCGGTGTCGCTGTCCTCAGCAGCGCGCGAGCAGCTTACGGGCAAGCTCGACTTGGGGGCGGTGGACCGCCTGCTGCCAACGCTCGCTCCAGAGGATCGCACCCACTTCCTCCGCAGCTTTCAGGATGTGGAGTGGGCCGCCAACGGCCGTACGGACGTGGAAACCCGCGACGTGACGGTCATCGTCCAGTACGGCGATGCAGAGCGCCAGCGGCTGCTGGAGCAGGCGTGGGCGCCGTTCTGGTCCCAGCTCCCCCCGGCCGTGCTGTCGGACCCGGCTTACCCTCTACCCGGCCGGACGCTGGCAGCGCTCCGGCAGAATACCACTGCGGCGGCGGCGGATCGGAAGGAGCGTAAGCCATGATCGGCCGCTCCCTCTCCCATCATCGCCGCGCTTGCCGCCCTTGCCATTCCTGAGGTGGGGCTGCGCGGCCAAGTCATCCGAGGTCCAACAGAGCACACCGTCTGCCCAACACCGTTCCGCCCGATCAGCGGCCTGACGTTCCACGGCGGCTACGCGTGGGCGGTGACCTACCACACCTTCCCGTACCAGATGGGATTCGCCCAGTACAGCGCGTTGCCCGATCCGGCGATCAGCGATGACGGGCGCGCCAGGTGGTACAATCCGGGTGCGTACGTGGAGTGCACGAACACGTGGTACTACAACCCCAACGGGTCCGTTGCCTACGTAGACTTCCGCTGGCACATCATCAGCTATCGCGGTGAAATCCGGGAGAATCCCGACAGCGGATGCGGTGGGGATGGGGGGGACT
>DATAAG010000164.1:0-4163 GCA_036260235.1 Longimicrobium sp. | reverse complement strand
CTCCGACAGGCCTCGACGCGAAAGACCTCCGCGGAAACAATCTGCCGAAGCGCGGTCGAATTCTCCCCCTCTCCCGCGCAGCGGGGGAGGGGGCCGGGGGGAGGGGGTCCCGTCGGACGCAGTTCGATGCGGCTGGAGTCGTCCCGATCCGTCGGCACTCCAACCTCCCCCAGGGGTTTCTGGGAGAGGTGCAAGCCTGAGCGAGCGGAGGGAGCGTGCCCTCCGCACCGGATGACCTGGATCGCGCTCCTCCCGATCTGCGTCGTCCTCGCGCTTCCCCTTTCCGCGCAGGGGCCCGACACCACCGCGGTCGCCGGGATGCGGGTGGAGCCGGACACCGTGACCGTCGGCGACCGGTTCCGCGCGGCGGTGTTCGTGCGCGCGCCGTCGGGGGCGCGGGTGGAGCTGGTCGTTCCCCCCGCGCGGGACGGGACGTGGCAGACGGTGGATTCCATCCGCAGCTACCCTCCGGATACCGCCGGGGTGCACCGCGCCGTCGCCACGATGGTGCTCTGGGTGACGGACCCCGCCACCTCCGCCGCCGCGGAGGCGCGGGTGACGCTGCCGGACGGGGCGGTCCGCACGATCCCCGTCCAGCTCCCCCTGCCGTTCGTCCGCTCCGTCCTGCCGCCGGACTCCGCCCGGCCGCGCCCGCCGCGCGACGTCATCGCCATCCCCCGCCGCTCCCGGGCGTGGGCGTGGATCGCCGCCGGGGTGGCGGCGGCGCTGGCGCTCCTCGCGTGGTGGATGATCCGCCGTCGCCGTGTGCCGCAGGTCGTCGCGCCCGTCGATCCGCGGGAGCACGCGCTGGCGGAGCTGGACCGGCTGCGCGCGTCGGGCGCGGCGGCGGAGGTGGAGGCGTTCAGCGCCGGCGTCGGCGCCGTCCTGCGCGAGTTCGCCGCCGAGGTGGACCCGCGGCTGGGGACAGACCTGACCACGGCGGAGCTGCTGGACCACCTGCAGCGCACGGGAGCGCGGGAGGAGGACGTGGAGTCGGTCGCGCGCGCCCTGACGCACGCGGACCTGGCGAAGTTCGCGCGGCGGCGGCCGACGCCGGAGGGCGCGCTGGCGGACTGGGAGGCGGCGCGGCGCTGGGTGCAGACCTTCCGCCGGGCGGAGGCGGAGGACGCGCCGGAGCTCGTGGAAGCGGGGGCGGGACGATGACGATCGGCTTCGCGAACCCCTGGGCGCTCCTCCTCCTGCTCCTCGTCCCGCTCTGGGTGGCGTGGCTGCGGCGCGCGCGGCCGGGCGCGGTGGCGTTCGCGCGGGCGGACGCGGTCGCGCAGGCGTCGCGGGGGCGGGGGCGGTGGATGGGGCCGGTGCCGGAGGTGCTGCGCGGGCTCAGCTTCGGCCTGCTGGTGCTGGCGCTGGCGGGGCCGCGCACCGGCGCGCGGGTGGTGGAGGAGGTGGCGGAGGGGATCGCGATCGTGCTGGCGGTGGACGTCTCGCAGTCCATGCTGGCGGAGGACCTGCGCCCGCGGAACCGCCTGGGCGCCGCCAAGCAGACGGTCGCGCGCTTCATCCAGAGGCGCCAGCACGACCGCATCGGCCTGGTGGCCTTCGCCGCGGAGGCGATGACGCGCGTGCCGCTGACGCGCGACTACGCGGTGCTGGCGGACGCGGTCGCGGAGCTGCGGTCCGGCGGGCTGGGGGAGGGGACGGCCATCGGCGACGGGCTGGCCGCCGCCGCCGCCCGTCTGCGGCGCGCGGAGGAGCGGTCGAAGGTGATCGTGCTGATGAGCGACGGCGCCAACAACCGCGGCGAGGTCGATCCCCGCCAGGCGGCCGCCGCCGCGGCCGCGCTGGGGATCCGCGTCTACACCATCGCCATGGGATCGGACACGGTGGCGCGCATCCCCGTCGCCATCACCCGCGTGGGGCCGCGCTACGCCCTGGCGCGCACGACGGTGGACGAGAAGCTGCTGGCGGAGATGGCCACCGCGGCTGGCGGCCGCTACTACCGGGCGAAGGACACGGACGCGCTGCGCCGTATCTACGCGGAGATCGACCGGCTGGAGCGCACGCCCGTCCGGGCGCTGCGCTACGTGCGCTGGCGCGACTGGCACCTGCCCTTCCTGCTGATCGGCTCGGCGCTGCTGGTGCTGGAGTGGCTCTTCCGCGCCACCCGCTGGGGGAGGGTGCCGTGAGCGCGCGCTGGGCGGACCCCTTCCTGCTGCACCTGATCGTGCTCTTTCCCGCGCTGCTGCTGGCCGCGCTGCTCCTCTGGTGGCGCCGCCGCCGCGAGGTGGCGGAGGCGCTGGGGGATCCCGCGCTGGTGCGGCGGCTGGCGGGAACGGAGCTGCGCAGGTTTCCGATCGGCCGCGCCGTGCTCCTCCTTCCCGCGGGCGCGCTTCTGGGCGTGGCGGCCGCCGGCCCGCGCTGGGGGGAGCTCGACGTCGTCCCGGCGCGCGGCGGCGGAGACGTGGTGCTGGTGCTGGATGCCTCCAACTCCATGCTGGTGGAGGACGTGGCCCCCTCGCGGCTGGAGCGGGAGCGGGCGCTCGCCCGGGCGCTGGTGGAGCGGCTGGGCGGGTCGCGGGTGGGGCTGGTTGCCTTCGGGGGGAGCGGGCACCCGCTCTCGCCGCTGACGACCGACGTGTCCGCCCTGTACCTGTACCTGGACGCGCTCTCGCCGGAGATCGTGAACCAGAGCGGCACCTCGCTGGACTCCGCGCTGCGGAACGCGCTGGCGCTGCTGGGGGGCACGGGCGAGGGGCCGGTGGGCGGCTCCATCGTGCTGATGAGCGACGGCGAGGCGCTGGAGCCGCCGGAGATGATCGCCGCCTCCATCGGCCACGCGCGGCGGCTGGGGGTGCCGGTGCACACCGTGGGCATCGGGACGGCGGCGGGGGGGCCGGTGCCGGACGTGAACCCCGAGACCGGCGAGCGCCGCGGCTTCAAGCGCGAGCTGACGGGCGCCATCGCCGTCTCGCGGCTGGACGCGGCGACGCTCGCCCGCATCGCGCGGGAGACGGGCGGCACCTCGCGCATCCTCCCGGACGGGCGCGGCGTGGCGGAGCTGGCCAGCGTGGCGGCGCGGGGCGGGCGGGCGGCGGCGGGGCGGGGGGCGCCGGTGCCGGACAACCGCTACGAGTGGTTCCTGGGGCTGGCGCTGGTGCTGATCGCGATGGACGCGCTGGCGGACCGCGGGCGGCGCGGGAGGGCCGGATGATGCGGCGGCTGATGATCCTGGGGGCGGCCGCGCTGATCGGCGGCGGGGCGCTGGCGGAGGGCGAGCGCGCGTACCAGCGCGGCGACTACCGCGCGGCGGCCGCGGCGTACGGCCGCGCGCTGGCGGCCGGCGATTCGTCCGCCGTGGTGCGCTACAACCTGGGGACCTCGCTGCTGCGCCTGGGCCGCCACGACGAGGCGCGCCCGCACCTGGAGGCGGCGGCGCTCGCCCGCGCGCCGCTCGAGGTGCGCTTTCGCGCGGAGTACAACGCGGGGAACACGCACCTCGTCCCGGTGGCCGCCGGCAGCGTGCCGTCGGAGCAGCGCCGCGAGCGGCTGTTCCGTGCCATCGCCCACTACCGCCGCGCGCTCCTGCTGCGCCCGGGCGACGTGGACGCGAAATGGAACCTGGAGCTGGCGAACCGGCTGCTGCGCGAGCAGACCGGCGGCGGCGGGGGTGAAGATGACGAGGATAACGAAAGCCCCAGCGGCGGAGGCGGCGAGAACGATCCCTCGCCCGCCGCCCCGCAGCCCCAACCCGGTTCCGCCGATGCCGGCGCCGGGCGGCCGATGACGCGCGAGCAGGCGGAGCGCATCCTCGCCGGCGCGGAGACGCGCGAGCAGCGCATCCTGCGCCAGCAGCTCAAGCAGGACCAGACCCGCATCCACGGGGTGCGGGACTGGTAGAGGCCCTCCCCCCCGGCCCCCTTTCCACTCGTTCCTCGCGGAGAGGGGGAGGACGGTATCGGCGCATTGCTCCATCTCCCGACCCGGGCGGGTAAACCCGCGGCTGGAACTGCGGGAAGCCCCGCAAACTGCGCGGGGCTTCAACCTACGCTTGGATTGGCGGCTACAGTCCGCGCAGGCGGACTTTGCGCGTTCCAGTGGCGATTTCAATCGCTCCACGAGGCGTCGGGCCGAGGTCCCGCCTGAGCGGGTAAACCCGCCGCTGGGACTGCCATAAGCCCCGTCTCCGCTCGCTGGCGCTCGCG
>DATAAG010000163.1:0-5274 GCA_036260235.1 Longimicrobium sp. | reverse complement strand
ACCCGCCCGAACCACCCCTCCCCCGGGGTTGGGGGAGGGGTCGCCGCCGAGCCGCGAGGAACGAGCGGCGCAGGCCGGCGGGGAAGAGGGCCCCGCGAACGCAGTGAGAACCCCGCCGTTCTCCCTCCCCCACGCCGTTTGTGGGGGAGAGCCGGGGAGGGGGGCCCCCGCGGGACGCGCCGGACCATCCGAAGCGCTCCGCACCCGCCCGAACCACCCCTCCCCCGGGGTTGGGGGAGGGGTCGCCGCCGAGCCGCGAGGAACGAGCGGCGCAGGCCGGCGGGGGAGAGAGCCCCGCGGACACAGTGAGAACCCCGCCGTTCTCCCTCCCCCGCGCAGTTCGTGGGGAAGGGCCGGGGAGGGGCGCCCGCGGACGCGCCGGGCTCTCCCTACAGCTCGTGCCCCTCGCGCTTGCGCTCCCAGCGGTTGGCGTCGCGCACCTGGTACTTGGCCAGCGTGCGCCCCGCCGCGTCCGAAAGGTCGATCCCCATCTGGTTGGCCAGCACCACCAGCACGAACAGGATGTCGCCCAGCTCCAGCGCGACGTCGCCCTCCGGCTCGTCGTGCTTCTTGGTCTTGGGGCCGTAGCGGTGGTTGATCTCCCGCGCCAGCTCGCCCACCTCCTCCGTGAGCCGCGCCAGGTTCACCAGCGGCGGAAAGTACCCTTCCTTGAACTGGCCGATGTAGGCGTCCACCTGCTGCTGGATGAGGCGAAGATCCATGCGCGCGTGCCGGGTTGGATGCGGGAGGTTTCGGCACAAGGTAGGCGTGTTCCCAAATGGAAACAAGGAGGTGAGGATCGCTGGCCGGAGCACAGGACCTGGCGCCCCACCCAACCTCCCCAGGGGTTTTTGGGGGAGGCGGGCGAGGTTTACGAGCCCGGAGGGGGCGCCGGGGGTCGCGCCGGACGTGCGGACAGCCACTCCGCCTTCCCACGTTGTATCCCCCGCCCGCGCACCCTACATTCTCGCCACAACCCAAACCCAGTCCATCCCGCACGCCCGTACAGGAATCAGGTGACCGAAGAGCAGCCGCGCGTCGGCATCATCATGGGCAGCCGCTCGGACCGCGAGACCATGCAGGAGGCCGCGCGCGTCCTGGACGAGCTGGGCGTGGCGTACGAGATGGAGATCGTCTCCGCGCACCGCACCCCGGACCGCATGTTCCGCTACGCCGAGCAGGCGGAAGGGCGCGGCATCCAGGTCATCGTCGCCGGGGCGGGCGGCGCCGCGCACCTGCCGGGAATGACGGCCGCCAAGACCGTCCTCCCCGTCATCGGCGTCCCCGTGCTCTCCTCCACGTTGAACGGGCTGGACTCGCTCCTTTCCATCGTCCAGATGCCGAAGGGCGTTCCCGTCGCCACGGTGGCCATCGGCAAGGCGGGAGCGGCCAACGCGGGGCTCCTCGCCGCCCGTATCCTGGGCGTCACCGACGCGGGGCTGCGGGAGCGGCTGAAGGAGTACGCGGCGCGGATGGCGGAGGACGCGCTCCGCCCCGAACCCGCGGACGGGGCGAAGTGAATCCGCCGACGCACGCGCCGATCCTTCCCGGCGCCACCATCGGCATGGTGGGCGGCGGGCAGCTGGGCCGCATGTTCGCCCTGGAGGCCCGGCGGATGGGCTACCGCCTGGTGGTGCTCGATCCCGGCGACGCCACCCCCGCCGCGCAGTTCTGCGACCAGCACATCCAGGCGCCGTTCGAGGACGGGGAGGCGTGCCTGCGGCTGGCCCGGCTGAGCGACGTGGTGACGCTGGAGTGGGAGAACGCGGACGTGGCCACGCTCCGGGCGATGGAGGAGCTCGTCAAGATCCACCCCTCCCCGGACGTTCTCGAAGTGGCGCAGCACCGCGTGCGGGAAAAGGACGCCGCCCGGCGCCTGGGCGTCCTGACCGCGGAGTACCGCGCGGTGCGGACGCGGGACGAGCTGGACGCGGCGCTGCGGGAGATCGGCGCGCCGGCGATCCTCAAGACGGCGCGGATGGGGTACGACGGCAAGGGACAGGCGGTCATCCGCTCGGCGGACGAGGCCGGAGCCGCCTGGGACGCCGTGGCCGCGCAGGGCGACGACTTCATCCTGGAAGCCCGGGTGCCGTTCCGGATGGAGGTGAGCGTGATCTGCGCCCGCTCCGCCTCGGGAGAGACGGCCTGCTTTCCGGTGGCGGAGAATGAGCACCGCCGTGGCATTCTACACCTTACGGTGGCCCCGGCCCGCGTCCCCGGCGACGTGGCGGCCGAGGCGGTGCGGGTGGCCACGGCGCTGGCCGAGGGGCTGGGCGTGGTGGGCCTGCTGGCCGTGGAGATGTTCGTGGATCCGGACGGGCGCATCCTGATGAACGAGATCGCGCCTCGGCCGCACAACAGCGGGCACCACACCTGGGAAGCGTGCGCCGTCAGCCAGTTCGAGCAGCAGCTCCGCGCCGTCTGCGGCCTGCCGCTGGGGGACCCGGCCCTGCTGCGCCCCGCGGCGATGGTGAACCTGATGGGCGAGGACGCGGGGACGGGGCTCGCCCGCCCCGGCGCGGCGCGGGCGCTGGAGGTGCCGGGGACGGCGCTGCACCTGTACGGCAAGGCCCAGGCTCGCCCCGGGCGCAAGATGGGGCACCTGACCGCGCTGGCGGACACGCCGGACCAGGCGGCGCGGCGGGCGCTGGAGGCGTGGCGGAGGGTGGTGGAGGGAGCGTAGCGAACAAGACCCTTGCGCCCTACATCTTGTGGTGCAATTGTAGGGGAACCGCAACGTGTGCAATCCGCAGCTCTCCGCCACCTCCCAGCTCGGGGAGCCGCACACGGTGTCGCACGAACGCCACGCAGAATGCCCGCGAATGTCCCGATTCGCGAGGCCCGCCAGTGAAACAAAAGGTACCCGGTCGGCGTAAGCAGAGGCAGCGGAACGGCTTGGAAAATGGGCCCGGGGTGGCCCGCCGATTGCTTTAGTTCCGCACGACAGGCAGAGCACGGGAGGGAGGTCCCGATGATCCTTCGCTGCAACTTCGAAGAGCTTCGCGCGCTGGCGTCCGCCGGCGAAACGGTGGTGGCCGCTGCGGAAGCCGCGTCCGCCGGGCCGGTGTCGGCCCCGGCCGAGGGCGTGGCGAAGGTGGAGATGCTTCTGCCGCGCCTGACCGGCGACTTCAGCATCGAGACGCTGGAAGACCAGCGCCGGGTGCGCCACGCGGTGGCCGTGATCGTCGACGACCTGCACGCGCGGCTGGACCAGACCATCATCGAGCACAACCCGGCGCACGAAGAGGCGGTGGCGCTCTACTTCGACTACGGGCACTCGCGCACCGTGCTGCACCGGCTGGACCAGATGGGATCGGAGATGCAGGCGATCGTGGACCTGATCACCGGCGGCCACCCCGAGCACGGCGGCGCCATCACCTTCCCCGACTGACGCCGCGCCCGACGCGAACGAATCGAGCCCCGCGCCTCTCCTCCCGAGGCGCGGGGCTTTTCTCATCCCATGGAAAACGGCCCTGTCTCACGCAGAGTCAGCAGAGTCAGCAGAGGACGTGAACTTCGACTCTGCTCACTCTGCTGACGCTGCGTGAGGCTTCTCTGCGTTCGTCCCTGATTGTCAGCCGCTCGTCCCGGGCTCCGCCCTCTGGTCCCTCCGACGTTCGATCCGCTGTCCGCCGGCGCGTTCCAGGAGTGGCGGGATACTCCCGGACATTTCGTGCATGGAGGGATAGATGCAGCACGTCGGCATCATCGGAGCGGGGATCAGCGGCCTGGTCACGGCCAAGACGCTCCTGGAAGAGGGCTTCGACGTCACGCTCTTCGAGACGGAGGACGAGGTGGGCGGGGTGTGGGCGCGCAGCCGCCGCTACCCCGGCGTGCATACGCAGAACCCGCGCGACACCTACGCGTTCTCCGACTTCACCATGCCGCGCTCGTACCCGGAGTTCCCCTCCGGCGAGCAGATGCAGGCGTACCTGGCGGCGTATGCGGACCGCTTCGGCGTGACGGAGCGCGTGCGCTTTCGCACCGTGGTGGAGCACGCGGCGCCGGTGGAGGACGGCTGGAGGGTACGCTCGCGCGCGCTGGATGGCGGCGAGACGCGGACGGAGACCTTCGACTTCCTGGCCGTCTGCAACGGGACCTTCAGCACGCCGAACGTGCCGGAGGTGCCGGGGGTGGACCAGTTCCGCGCGGCGGGCGGCACGCTTCTCCACTCCACCCGCTTCAACACGCGGGAGCAGGTGCGCGCGCGGCACGTGGTGGTGGTGGGCGGCGCCAAGTCCGCCTGCGACGCGGCCATGGCCGCGCTCCCCGCGGCGAAGAAGACGACCCTCGTCTACCGCCACGCCACCTGGAAGATGCCCAAGAAGTTCTTCGGTGTGGTGCCGCTGCGGTACGTGCTCACCACGCGCTTCAGCGAGATGCTCTTTCGCGACCGCGAGCTGCGCGGCGCGGAGAAGGTGATGCACACCGTCGGCGCGCCGGGGGTCTGGCTCTTCTGGCGGGGCATCGAGCTGCTGCTGCGCGCCACCTACCGGCTGGGCGCGTGCGGCATGGTGCCGGAGGAGCGCATCGAGCGCCTGGTGACCTGCATGCTGGGGCTGGCGACGGACGGCTTCTACCGCGCCGTCCGCGCGGGGCAGATCGCCACGCGCAGATCCGGGCTGCGCGCGCTGCACGCCGGCGCGGTGGAGCTGGAGACGGGGGAGCGGGTGCGGGCGGACGTGGTGGTCTTCGCCACCGGGTTCCGGCAGGAGGTGCCGTTCCTGGACGAGGCGGTGCGGCGTACGGTGCAGGACGAGCAGGGGGTCTTTCACCTGTACCGCAACCTGGTGCACCCCGACGTGCCGCGTCTGGCGTTCATCGGCTACAACAGCAGCCTGTACAGTCAGCTCACCTCGGAGATCGGCGCGCGGTGGGCGGCGCGGTGGTTCATGGGCGAGGTGCGGCTCCCCCCGCGCGAGGAGGTGCTGCGCGAGGTGGAGGCGCGGTGGGCGTGGGTGAAGGAGAACCGGCCCAACGGCGTGGCCAGCGGCACCTGCATCATCCCCTTCACCTTCCACTACATCGACGACCTGCTGCGCGACATGGGCGCCCGCACCGTCCGCCGTCCGCTGAACCGCATCAAGGAGGTGATGCTCCCGGTCGATCCCTCCATCTACGCGGACCTCAAGCGGGAGCTGGACCGCAACCGCGCCCGCCGCCTCCGCCCCGCCCCGCCCGCCGGGCGGATCGAGCAGACGGTGTAGCGAGCAGATCTATCGAAGAAAGGTCTCACACGGAGTCAGCAGAGTGAGCAGAGTACAGTTTCCTCTG
>DATAAG010000162.1:0-3760 GCA_036260235.1 Longimicrobium sp. | reverse complement strand
CCGCGAGCACAACCTGCAGAACATCGACGTCGAGATCCCCCGCGACCGGCTTACCGTCATCACGGGGCTGAGCGGGAGCGGCAAGTCGTCGCTCGCCTTCGACACCATCTACGCCGAGGGGCAGCGGCGCTACGTGGAGTCGCTCTCCGCGTACGCCCGGCAGTTCCTGGGGATGATGGAGAAGCCCGACGTCGACTCCATCGAGGGGCTGTCCCCCGCCATCTCCATCGAGCAGAAGACCGCCGGCCGCAACCCGCGGTCTACCGTCGGCACCGTCACCGAGGTCTACGACTACCTGCGCCTGCTGTGGGCGCGCGCCGGCACCCCGCACTGCCCCAGCTGCGGCCGCCCGGTGGAGCGCCAGAGCGCCACGCAGATCGTGGAACGGCTGATGGACCTGGGCGCCGGCAGCTGGCTGGAGGTGCTGGCGCCCGTCGTCCGCGGCCGCTAGGGCGAGTTCCGCGACCTGTTCGAGGACATGCGGCGCAAGGGCTTCACCCACGCCCGCACCGACGGCGCCACGCACCGGCTGGAGGAGCCCCCCGCGCTGGCCCGCCGCGCCAACCACGACATCAGCATCTTCGTGGAGCGCAAGGTGGCGGTGGACGGCGAGAACCGCTCGCGCATCGCCGACGCGGTGGAGACGGCGCTGCGCAACGCCGACGGCGTGGTGCAGGTGGTGGCCCACACGCCCGACGCGCACGATCCCGAGCCGCAGCTGTTCAGCGAGCACTACGCCTGCGCGGAGTGCGGCATCAACATCCCCGAGCTGGAGCCGCGGCAGTTCTCCTTCAACTCCCCCTACGGCGCCTGCACCGCGTGCGGCGGGCTGGGGACGCGCAAGGAGCCGAATCCCGAGCTCGTCCTGGCCGACCCGTCGCTCTCCATCCTGGAGGGCGTGGTCCTTCCCTGGGGCGTGCCCCGCGGCCACCTGCGCGGCACCATCCTGCAGGGGCTGGCGGACGCGCTGGGCTTCGACCTCAACACCCCCTGGCACTCACTGCCGGAGGAGATCCGCGACGTGCTGATGTTCGGCACCGACGGACGGACGGGGAACGGCGCGGCGAAGGCGCCGAAGAAGCTGCGGTGGGCCGGCATCGTCCGCGACGTGGAGCAGCGCTACCGCGACAGCGGCAGCGACTCCGTGCGCGAGATGCTGGAGGAGTACATGAGCACCCTCCCCTGCGGTGTGTGCGGCGGGTCGCGGCTGCGGCCGGAGAGCCTGGCCGTCACCGTCGGCGGCCGGTCGATCGGCGACGTGGTGGCGATGCCGGTCTCCGAGGCGCTGGAGTTCTTCGGGATCGTCGACACCCTGCCGCACATCTCGCGCGACATCGCCGGGCCCATCCTCAAGGAGGTGCGCGAGCGGCTCTCCTTCCTGGTGAACGTGGGCCTGGAGTACCTCACGCTGGGCCGCAGCGCGGAGACGCTCAGCGGCGGCGAGGCGCAGCGCATCCGGCTGGCCACGCAGATCGGCTCCCGGCTTGTCGGCGTGCTCTACATCCTGGACGAGCCCTCCATCGGCCTGCACCAGCGCGACAACCAGCGCCTGCTGGCGACCCTCAAGGCGCTGCGCGACCTGGGGAACACGGTGATCGTCGTCGAGCACGACGAGGACACCATCCGCGCCGCGGACCACGTGCTGGACCTGGGCCCCCGCGCCGGGCGCCACGGCGGCCGCGTGATCGCCGAGGGGACGGTGGAGGACGTGATCGCCGCGCCGGAGTCGCTCACCGGCGCCTACCTGCGGGGCGAGCGCCGGATCGAGATCCCCGCGAAGCGCCGCGTGCCGGTCGCGGGGCGCGAGCTGGTGATCCAGGGCGCGCGCGAGCACAACCTGCGCAACCTGGACGTCCGCATCCCCCTCGGCTGCTTCGTGGCGGTGACGGGGGTGTCGGGATCGGGGAAGTCGACGCTGATCAACGACATCCTGTGGAGCGCGCTGGGGCGCAAGTTCTACCGGGCCAAGACCGTCCCCGGCCAGCACGACCGCATCACCGGGATGGAGCTGCTGGACAAGGTGGTGGACATCGACCAGTCCCCCATCGGCCGCACGCCGCGGTCGAACCCCGCCACGTACACGGGGCTGTTCACCGTCATCCGCGAGCTGTTCGCGGAGCTGCCGGAGAGCAAGATGCGCGGCTACACGCCCGGGCGCTTCTCGTTCAACGTCAAGGGCGGGCGGTGCGAGGCGTGCCAGGGCGACGGCCTGGTGAAGATCGAGATGCACTTCCTCCCCGACGTCTACGTGCCGTGCGAGGTGTGCCGGGGCCGGCGCTACAACCGCGAGACGCTGGAGGTGTTCTACAAGGGCCACTCCATCGCGGACGTGCTGGACCTGACAGTGGACGAGGCGTGCGAGGTGTTCGACGCGGTGCCGCGCCTGAAGCGCCAGCTGCAGACGCTCTCGGACGTCGGCCTGGGCTACATCCACCTGGGGCAGAGCGCCACCACCCTCTCCGGCGGCGAGGCGCAGCGGGTGAAGCTGGCGTCGGAGCTGTCCAAGGTGGCCACCGGGCAGACCTTCTACATCCTGGACGAGCCGACGACGGGGCTGCACTTCGAGGACGTGCGGATGCTGCTGGAGGTGCTGCACCGGCTGGTGGAGCGCGGCAACACGGTGCTGGTGATCGAGCACAACGTCGACGTCATCAAGACGGCGGACTGGATCATCGACCTGGGGCCGGAGGGTGGGCCGAAGGGGGGCGAGGTCGTGGCCGCCGGCCCGCCGGAGGAGGTCGCGCGGAATCCGCGCTCTCACACGGGCCACTTCCTGGCGCCGCTGCTGCACGTGACCCCCGAGCAGGTCCCCGCGCCGTTGCCCACGTCGAAGGCGCGCGGGCGCAGGGCGCGGACGGCACCGTAGGCGGAACCGGAGAAGCCGGCGCCCTCCGGCGCCGGCTTCTGCGTATCCACCCACCTTACCAGCGCGGCCTTCCATGGCGTTCCGCATCTCTCTGCTCGCCGTGCTCGCCTCCACGAGCCTCGCCCTCGCCGGCCGCTCAGCCGCGCAGGAGTGGGAACGTCCCGAGTGCACGGTACACGACCAGGCCACGCTGGAGGGACGGAACTGCGCCTTTCTCCGGGCGGTGCGCAGGATGGGGCGCGATACCCTGGCGGCGTTCCTTCCCCGGACGGGCGTCCTGACCTACGTCACGACGACGCACGATGGCAGCGGCCACGTCGTCGGCACGTGGCGTTTTCCCGTGGCGGCGCTCAGCGGGCTGGAGTGGGGGCATCCGCTTTTCTGCGTGTTCCACATCCACGTCGAAGGCCAGCCGATCGGGACGCTTTCGCACCAGCTGCTGCATCGCGGTACGCTCTGGCGCCGCGTGGAGCGCACGCTCCGCTTCGTGCCCGCCGACGCGCCGGACGACTCTCCCCTGTACGTGGAGTGGCGGCGCGAAAACGGCCAGTGGGTGGTCTCGGTGATCGGCGACGAATCGTTCACGGGAGACGCTCCGCTCCCCGCCTGGTGCTGCTGAGCCGGCACGTCGAGGACGTGCGGATGCCGCTGGAGGTGCTGCACCGGCTGGTGGAGCGCGGCAACACGGTGCTGGCGATCGAGCACGACGCCGCCATCATCAAGACGGCCGACTGGATCATCGGCCTGGGTCCGGAGGGCGGGGCCCAGGGAAGGGGAAGTCGTCGCCGAGGGCCGCCCACCTCCCAGGCGCGCGGGCGCAGGGCGCGGACGGGGACCCGAGTCCCGAGCCCGTGCCGCACGACGGCAACGCGGGCCCGGCCGTGCATCGGCCGG
>DATAAG010000161.1:0-9789 GCA_036260235.1 Longimicrobium sp. | reverse complement strand
CTTCGCGCGCAGTAGGGCGACATACAACGTCGCCCAACTGCGCCGGGCCACCCCGGCGGCTCCGTGCGCGCGCAGGCTGCAGCGCGCCGGGGCGGGGCTCCACCGGGCGCCCCGCCGGGCTGTCCCGGCCCTCCGGGCGCGAATCCCTCACGCAGCGCCCGCTCGGGGTGCTCGGGGTACCACTGACGCAGGCGTGTCAGCGTGACCCCAGCAACAGCCCTCGCTTGTCCAACCATCGCGCAGCACCCGCCGTCCTCCTGCCCCGGTTCGCCCGCTGCGCGGGCGGAGGCGCCGGGCTACGGGAAATGTCGGAAGTCCCTGCGCCCGGCGCCCAACGGGAGGCCCGGCGCGCGGGTGTTGGTTCGCGCCCCAGCCATAGCGTGACGGGCTGCGCCCGTCGAAACGGTTTCCGGCAAAACACCACACCGGCCCGCGTGCCTCTACGCGCGCTTCCCGCGTTCGTGCGCGGGCAGGTTTTCCCAACTGCGCGCAATCGGGTGCGGGCGGCGGTGCGGTCGCGGCCTGCCGGTGCGCTCCGGCGGGCGGAGGCGCGCACGCCTTGATCCAGACACCCGCACTTCCCGCCGCCGAGCGCGCCGCGCTGTGGCGTGCGCACGCCGAGGTTTTGCGCACCTATGGCGCAGAGCACATTGCATCGGTTCTGGAGGCATGCGCCCGCCTGGGCGATCTGCCGCGCAAGCCCGGCGCCGCCGCTGAGACGGCAGCCAATGACCCGCAATACGGCAATACGGGCGAGCCGCAAACACTCCTACAAATTGCGCGTGCAGTTGTCCGGAAGCCCAGCAATGGCGCGGAATAACTCGCATTCGGCGCAATACAAGACTATTGCGCGCTCTGCAATAAGTCGCTATATTGGTGACTGTGGGTTGCGCGCGCCATCGCTCTACAGGAGCTAGGACGATGGCGCAGAAGCAGAAGAAGCAGCAGCCGAAGGCGTGGAGCTACCGCGCGGGTAAGAAGGGTGCAAACCGCGTCCGCGCCTACGAGGACGGTATCGGTGGCCCGCTCATGCTGGAAGTGCGTGAGCCGGTTTTTGACAATCAGGGTTTACCGGTCGTTGACCCGAAAACGGGCAAGCAAAAGACCAAGAAGCGGCGCGTAAGCTTGACCGCCGCCGGGATTACGTCCCGGTCCGAGGCGATCAAGCGGGCCGAAGAGGTTGCCGAGCGGCACGGCGAGCAGCGGGCGGGGCACGCCACCGGACCCAAGGCAAACGGCCCCCTCACCCTCGGCAGGCTGCTGGACCTGTACTTTGCCGAGGTTGTACCGACGAAGAAGCCCGACACCCAGCGGCAGAACGACACCGACCGGCGCATGTTCCTTGCTCACTTCGGCCGCAACGCCGTCGTTGAGCGGATTGGACCGGACGGGCGCCCGGTTACGGAAATGGGGCGCGTGCGGTATAACGAGTTCATCCGCGCGCGAAAGGAGGGAACCATCCCCGGTTTCCCTCTGAAAGCCAAGGGCCAGACGCTACGCAACGACATTCGCTTCTTGCGGGCTGTCTTCACCTGGGCGAAAGTGGAGCGCGACGATGGAAGCGTGCTCTTGCTTCGGAACCCTTGGGAAGGCTTCCCCCTGCCCCCGGCGGATACGCCGGTGCGGCAGGAGATGACCAAGCAGCTACACGCGGTGCTCACCAAGCACGCAGGCAACTGGCGCATGGCCGCCGTTCTGGACCTGTGCCGGGAGACGCGCCGCCGCATGAACAGCGTGCGTCAACTCGCGCTTGCGGACATCGACCTTGCCGCCGGGCTGGTGCAGTGGCAGGGCGAGTACGACAAGGTAGGGAAAACGCGCTTAACGCCCCTTACAAGGCGCGCGGTGGAGATCATCGAGCTTGCCCTAGCCAACCGCCGCGAAGAAGGCCTAGACGCCTCTCCGTGGCTTATACCGGCCGAGGACGACCCGACCCAGCCGGTGCCCCGCAGCCGCTTGGACAACTGGATGCGGGCCACCAAGAAGGCGCAGGGACTCAATATCCCGCGCCTTGGCTACCACGGCGAGAAGCGCGCCGGCATCCGCGACCCGAAGTTTCGCAAGCTGGACCCAGCCGTGCAGGAAGAGCTTGCGGGCACCACGTGGGAGACGATGCGCCGCGTGTATGATTACGTAGACGTTCCCACGCTCCGCGCCGCCGTGGCGGCGCTGGAGGGAGGCAGCCGGGGCGGCAAGCGGTCCAAGAGCGCCCGCTAGAACGGCCCAAAGGGCGCGGATTTACGCAACGGACAGCAAGAACGGACAGCGAGCAGGAGGCGAAACGCTAAGTGCTTGCAAACGCTGCGCTTACGCTGGCGTTACGGAATACCCCGCAAACTGCGCGGGGCTTCTCTCAGCGATCCATCGATTGGGGCGTCACGAGCCAAGGTCGGTCTCGCCCACGATCCAGTACTTGCCGGGACAGCGGGTCCGGGCCAGTTCCTGCTGCCGCTCGCTTATTCCCAGCCACTTCACGGAGTCCTTTTCGCCTCCGCCGAACCGGAAGTGTCCGCCCACGCGGCCGATCGAACGGCCCCTGGCATCCTTCACGTGGAGCTCACCGTCGCGGTCCTCCATGGTGAAGCCGTACGGCCAGATGGCCGTGCCGTGAGGGTTGACGCCATACATCTCGAGGCGAAGGCACCCCGCGGCGTCGCGGTAGACGCGTCCCTCGAACAAGGCTTGCATGTAGGTGTGGGGCGGCTCGACCTGGCTGAAGAAAAGGGTGCCGGATGGATGTTCCGCCGTGTTCAGCGTGGGCCCGTTGCCGTCCGCGGCGCAGGCCGCCGCCGCGGCCAGGCAGAGGAGCGCGGCGGCTCTCGCGGCGCCGAACCTCGAAATGGCCATCGTTTTTGCCTCCGATGAGGTGAGCAGCGTTCCGGAGCGGACGTCACCACAACGTTCGACGCGCGGGTATGGTGACGCTCCGCGGCGCGCGCCAGCGCACACGGCGGCAATGCAGGAGCCCCGCGAGCTCGGCGGGGCCTGGCATCATCATACCCTGCAGCGTTACGAGCGCAGATCGGTCGCGCCGACGACCCAGTAGCGGCCCGGGCAGCGCGACCGCGCCAGCTCCCGCTTCTCTTCGGTGACGTCCAGCGACTCGGCGCCGGGCACCTCGCCGCCTCCGAAGCGGAACGATCCGCCAACGCGGCCGATGGAACGCCTCCTCGGGTCGACGACGTGCAGCTCGCCGCCGCGGGTCTCCAGCGTGAATCCGTAGGGCCAGACGGCGGTGTGGCGCTCGTTTCCCTGCATCTCCAGGCGCAGGCAGCCCTTCTCGTCGCGATAGACGCGGCCCTCGAACAGCGCCTCCATCACCACGTCCTGCGGCCGTGCCTGGGTCAGGAAAACGGTGTGCGATGGATCGTCAACCGCGTTCAGGCTCGGGCCATCGCCAGCCCCGGAGTTGCAGCCGGTCGCCAGCAAGGCAAGGCTGAGAAGCGCCGCGTCTGTCGCGGCGCGGAACATCGAGCGGTGCATGCGGGTTTCCCTCCCGTTCACAGGAGCAAGGTTGTGAATCCACAGCGCTCAGAACGTCCGACGGTCGAGCAGAGTGACGCTTGATTGGAGTCTGCTACGGTTGCAGGTGACTTGCGCGAGACGGCGCCTCCGCCGAGATTATCCGCATCTGCCCACCACTCCTGATCCACACCCATCCCTGATGACGAGACAGCTGCTTCGTTTCGCCGCGGCCGGCCTGGCCGTGCTCGTGGCGCAGGTGCCCGCGCGTGCGCAGGATTCGCTCCCGCCGATGCTGCCGTGGGGCATCAACGGTGCCCAGGTGTCGGCGGCGCTGGAGGCGAAGGAGCTGCGGGTGGTGCTCACCCGCGCCGGGCGCGACGTGCACGCCGCCTCGCAGAACCGGCACCTGCAGGCGGTCGCCATCCTCAAGAGCGACAGCCTGGTCGGGCTGGTCTACTTCCATCCCGAGAACGCGCAGCTGAACGCGCTGGACCTGTTCACGCAGGCGGCGTCGCACGCGGAGCGGGCCCATGGGCCGCCGTTCTGCCGCAAGTCGGACCTGGCGGTGTGGACGCTGGAGAATGCGCGGCTGGAGGTGCGCCTGCGCCGCTCCGTCGGCGACGGCGCGCCCGGGGCGGAGATCCGCTACATCGGCCCCGGCTACGCGGAGGAAGTGGCGCGGCGGGCGAGCGCACGTCCGGCGCCGACCCCCCGCTCCACGGCCTCGTCGTCACGCTCCGGCCCTCGGCTGCTCGGCACGCCCGTGGCTCCGCCCGAGCCCGCCCCCGCGCCCGTGGCCGTGCCCACTCCCGCTCCGGAGCCGCCGCCCGCCGACGCGTGCACGGCGAGCGCCTAGCGAATCATCCACCGGAACGAGCGACGGGGCTGCACTCGATGTGCGGCCCCGTCGTTCGTCCTTCCGGCGTGGGATCAGTCGCGCTGGATGCGGCCCGGCGGATCGCCGGTGCCGGTGGGGCCGCCGCCGGAGCCGAGGTCCAGCCCGCTGGCGCCGCCCCCGCCGATGTCGTTCCCGGCGATCCCCCCGTCGCCGCGCGGCTCGTCGCCGCGAAGGCCGCCGCCGGCGTTCCCGCCTGCGGCGCTCGTTCCGCCGCTGCGCTCGACGTTGGGGCCGGGCGCGCCCATGTCGTCGGGAGCAGCGTCGTCGGCGGGGGCGCCCATCCCGCCGGTGGGGCCGCCCTCGCCCGCTTCACCGGCCATCTGGTCGTCGGACGGCCGGTCCTTGCCGTCGCCCGCCGGGCCGCTCCCCAGGTCGCCGCCTCCCGCGCCCCCGCCGTAGCCGCCCAGGTCGCCAGGGTTCGCCCCGGCGGTGCCCCCGCCCAGGTCGCCGCCGCCGTGCCGCGCGGCCCCGCTCCCCATTCCCTGGCCCGGCTCGCCGCCGATCGGGTTCCCGTCCTGCTGCATCGCGTCCTCCGTTCACTGGTGATTCGTGGGGCGGGGAAGGGATGCAAGCCGCTCGCCCGCGGCGCGGCAGCGGCTTGACGCGCGGCGATGCCCGGCGCGACCTTGCGCGCCCATCCACCCGCATCCCGGGAACCGCCATGCAGAGCACCGTGCTGAAGCGCTTCGAGTCTCCCGACGAGACGCGGACGTTCGAGAAGGGCCGCTTCGAGGTCGTGAAGATGGGGACGATGACCGTGGGCCGCGCCAGCTACGAGCCGGGGTGGAAGTGGTCCGAGCACGTGGGGCGCGCGCTGGGCCAGGCGATGTGCCAGGTGGAGCACGTGGGGATGGTGATCTCCGGCCGCGCCGCGGTGCTCATGGCGGACGGCACGTACCACGAGATGGCGGCCGGCGACCTGTTCTACGTGGCGCCTGGGCACGACAGCTGGGTGGTGGGCGACGAGCCGTACGTCTCGCTGCACTTCATGGGGGCGGACCAGTACGCCCACGGCGCGGCGGGGGAGTGAGCGCCGGATGCACGACGTCACTGCCTTCGTAAGCCACGAGGACGCGTCCCGCCACGACACCGGCTGGAGCCACCCCGACCACCAGGGGCGGCTGCCGGCGATCGTGCGCGCGGTGCAGCGCGACATGGCGGCGCTCTGGGAGCCGCTGCGGCAGATCGAAGGCGTCCCCGCCTCGGAAGACGACCTGCGGCTGGTGCACACGCCGGAGTACGTCGGCCGGGTCCGAGGGACGGCGGCGGAATCGGCGCGTGCCGGGCGGACGCTGGAGGTGGACGGCGTCCCCGTCTCCGGCGCGTCGTGGGACGCGGCGCTGGCCGCGGTGGGATGCGCGTTGACCGCGGTGGACGCGGTGCTCGATGGCGAGGTGCGCAACGCCTTCGCCCTCGCGCGCCCGCCCGGGCGCGGCGCGGCGGCGGGCGCCGCGGGCGAGCTCTCGCTCTTCAACACCGTCGCCATCGCCGCGCGGCACCTGCGGGAGCGGCGGGGGATCGGACGCGTGCTGGTGGTGGCGTGGGGCGCGCGCCAGCCGGATGCGCTCGCACGGGTGCTCGCCGAGGATGACGGGATCCAGCTGATCTCGATCCACCAGCATCCGCAGTCGTTTCCCGATCCTCTCCCCACGGCCGCCGGCCGGCTGATCTACGCCGCCGCGCTCACGCCGCGCAGCGGAGGCGACGTGTTCGCCGAGGCCATGCGCGATGCGCTGGCCCTGGTCCCGCCCGGCGAATTGCCGGAGTTCGTGCTCCTCTCCGCCGGCTTCGACATCCTCGCCGCCGATCCCCACGGCGCGCTGGCGGTGGAGCCGGACGACGTGCACGCGATCACCCTCGCGCTGCGGGAGTGGGTGGATGCACACGCCGGCGGGCGGCTGGTTTCCGTGCTCGAGGGCGGCTACGCGGCGAACGAGACGGCGCGCGCCGTCATCCAGCACCTGCACGCGCTGGCGGGGCTGCCGCCGGCGTAGGCCCCCACCCGCTCGGGCCCCTCCCAGCCCTCCCCGCAAACTGCGCGGGAGAGTGCCGGGAGAGTGTAGACATCGTGCGGAGTCACTGCGCGGTGGATGGTCTGGTGCGAAGGCAGGGTTTCCCCCATGCCCGCTGCGCGGGAGGCCCTCTCCCCCGCCCGGCCTTTCGCTCGTTCCTCGCGACGGCGGGCGACCCCTCCCCCAACTTCGTGGGAGGGGTTGCACGGGCGGGTTGGTCGCGCGCCGGCGGCCTCTCAGCACGGAGAGTAGATCTTTGGCCGGCGCCAGAGGCTGTGCGGACAGGGATCGCGCGGCGCCTCCCTCACAGGACGACCGCTCGTCGGGTAGAATGGAGTTCTCCCCTCTCCCGTGCGGTTTGCGGGAGAGGGGTCGGGGGTGAGGGCCTCCGCGAAGCGGGCGCTGTTGCCGTTCTCCCCCTCTCCGCGAGGAACGAGCGGGGAGGGGGCCGGGGGGAGGGGCCCCACGGCGGCGGCAGAACGCTCGTCGTTGTGCACGGCGCCGGCCCCACCCCAACCTCCCCCAGGGGTTTTTGGGGAAGGTGGGCGAGTAATGCGAGCCCGGAGGGGGCGAGCCCGCGCAGGACGCCTGTCGAAGCGACGGAACCCGCCCTGCTGGCGGCCTCACCGGGCCGCCTCTATACTTTCCCCATGCCACCGCGCGCCGCCGACCTGCCCATCCCTCCGCCGCCGCGGGAAGGCGGGCCGTCGATGCTGGACCTGGTGCGCCTGAGCCGGGACGCCGTCTTTCCCCCCGGCGGCGAGGAGCTGTACCGGCGCATCGCCCAGCTCACCGAGCTGCAGCCGGAGAACGAGGTGCTGGACGCGGCGTGCGGCCGCGGGATCAGCACGCTCTACCTGGCGCGGACGTTCGGCGTGTCGGGCGTGGGGGTGGACTCCGACCCGCTGCTGGTGCAGCAGGCCCAGGCGCGGGTGCGGGAGGCGGAGCTGGAGGGGCGGGTGACCTTCGAGACCGCCGCCCTGGACGACCTCCCCTTCCGCGACGGCACCTTCGACGTCGCCATCGGCGAGATTGGCCTGGCGGCGTCGGCCGATCCCGCGCAGGCGGTGGCGGAGCTGGCGCGGGTGACCCGGCCGTACGGGTGCGTGGTCCTCGTCCAGCTCATCTGGACGGGGAACGTGGACCCCAACCGCCGCGAGATCCTGGTGCGCCACCTGGGTGCGCACCCCCTGATCCTGGTGGAGTGGAAGCAGCTGCTGCGCGACGCCGGCGTGGTGGACCTGGCCGTGGAGGACTGGTCCGACGCGCCGTCGCCCTTCCGCCCCGCGGCGGGCGGCGCGCCCTTCCCGGACTTTTCCGAGATCTTCTCCGTGCGCGAGCGGCTGGCCATCCTGTTGCGCGCGTGGCGGCGGTGGGGGTGGGGCGGGGTAAAGGGCGCCGTGCTGCGCGAGCGGGAGATCCACCGCCTGCTCACCCGCGAGCGGGTGCTGGGGCTTTCGATGATCAAGGGAACCAAGTGGCCGGCTCCCGTCGACTGACGGCGCCGGCCCCCACCACGGACCGAACCGCATGGCCGTCACCGATCAGACCGTGCAGCTTTCCGAAGAGACCGTGGCGCGCATCCGGGAGGAGCTGCGCGCGCACGGCGTGGACGGATGGCTGCTCTTCAACTTCCATGGCGCCAACGCCGTCGCCAACCACCTGCTGGGCCTGCCGGCCCTCACCCGGCGCTACTTCGTCTGGATCCCCGTCGAGGGGCGCCCGGTGGTGGTCTCGCACCGCATCGAGCAGCAGCCCTGGAGCACGTGGATCGGGGAGAACTGGCCGTACGCGTCGTGGCGGGAGCTGGAGTCGCGGCTGGCGCAGCTGCTGGCGGGCAACCCCCGCGTGGCGATGGAGTACGCCCCGGGCGACGCGGTGCCGTACGTGGACCGCGTCCCCGCCGGGGTGATCGAGATGGTGCGCGCCGCGGGGGCGGAGCCGGTGACCTCCGGCGACCTGGTGAGCGCCTTCTACTCCCGCTGGACGCCCGAGGGCGAGGCCAGCCACCGCCGCGCCGGCCGCCACGTATACGAGGTGGCGCACGAGGGCTTTCGCCGCGCGGCCGCGGCGGTGCGCGACGGCCGCGCGCTCACCGAGTGGGATCTGCGCTGCTGGATCAGGGACGAGCTCCTGCGCCGCGGCCTGACGGTGGGCGGCGACGCCATCGTGGCGGTGAACGCCAACGCGGCGAATCCCCACTACGCCCCCGGCGCCGACCACCACGCCCCGATCCGCGCGGGCGACCTGCTGCTGATCGACCTGTGGGGAAAGGAAGACGACGCGGCGGTGTACGCCGACCAGACGTGGATGGGCTTCCTGGGCGAGGCGGTGCCGGACCGGCTGGCGGAGATCTTCGCGGCGGTGAAAGACGCGCAGCAGGCCGCCATCGCCCTCATCCGCCGCCGGTGGGAGGCGGGGGAGGCCGTGGCGGGGTGGGAGGCGGACGACGCCTCGCGCAACGTGATCCGCGAGCGCGGCTGGAGCGAGTACTTCATCTCCCGCACCGGGCACTCCATCGACCGCGAGCTGCACGGCTCCGGCCCCAACATCGACAACCTGGAGTCGAAGGACACGCGGCGGCTGATCCAGGGGATCGCCTTCTCCGTGGAGCCCGGCATCTACCTTCCCGGCGACATGGGCTTCCGCTCCGAGGTGAACGTCTTCATGTCCCCGGAGGGCCCGGAGGTCACCACGCCGGAGCCGCAGGCCGCGGTGTACGCGCTCCTTTCCGATCCCCGCTTCGCCTGATGTCCTCGCCCGACCCCATCCCGCTGCCGCGCGCGGCGCCGGCCCACGGCTGGACGCTGCTGGGCGTGCTGCGCGCCCCGGTGGAGGACGGCGCGTGGGACCCCGCCAATCCCGCGCTGGGGGTGGAGCTGGTGCGCGAGGGCGACCTGGCCGCGCTGCTGGTGCCCGCCGCGGCGCCCGGGCAGGAGGCGGACGCCGAAGGGGTGGCGGCGCGGCACTGGGAGGTGCACCGCGCGCTGCTTCGGGGCGACGTGCTGCCGGCGCCGGTGGGGGTGGTGTTCGCGGGGCACGACCAGGTGCGGGCGTTCCTGACGGAATCGCACGCGGGCTTGAGCGGCGCGCTGGAGCGGGTGGCGGGGCGGTGGGAGTTCCGCCTGCACGTGGAGGTGGTCGATCCGGCGTTCAGCACGCAGCTGGCGCTGGACCTGGCGACGCACATCTACGCCGAGCTGCGCCGCATCTCCGCCGCCGCCGTCACCCTGCCGACGACGGGCACCCGCGTGCTGAGCGCCGCCTTCCTGGTGGACCGCGGCGCCTCGTCCGCCTTCCAGGACCGCCTGGAGGTGCTCGCCCGGCTGAACAGCGCGCTGGGGCTGGATTTGACGGGCCCGTGGCCGCCGTATGACTTCGTGGCGATGAACGGGTGAACGGTGATGGAGTGAT
>DATAAG010000160.1:0-16366 GCA_036260235.1 Longimicrobium sp. | reverse complement strand
CGTGCGATATTCTCTTCACCGGAAAGGTTCGTCTTGGGCGGCGGAAGTGATTCCTGGCAGAATCCCACCTTCGCCAAGCAAGATAAGCCTTTCCGGTTTCTTTTTCCCCCTCCAGCCGCCTCAGATCACGCTTACTGAGGGTCTAGATCTCTTCCGCGCGGTTTCTCAGCCAGCCAGCCGTAGATCGCAAGCCGATGCGCGCCAGGTTCTCCAGGTACTCGTCCGGTGAGAGAGCGGGCTTCCGCAAAGCAGCACGATGGGTTCGCGCCTCCTGAACGACACCGGCAGGGTAGCGAGCGATCAACTCCATCACGAAGTCGTCTGGATGCATGACTTCGACGCCATGCTCCGAGACGACTGATGCTGGGAAATCTCCCAGGTTGAAGGTTACGATGACATCCGCCTTCGCTTCGATCGCGGCAGCAAGAACGTGCCGATCGTCAGGGTCGGGAAGATGCAGCCCCGGAATCTTTGCCTCGTAGCCTTCTACGAGGGCACCGGGAACGGCCATCTCCATCAGTTCGCGCGTGCGCTGCAGGTTGGCAGGTGAAAGGTCCGGCCGGTTCTTGAGCACGCTTCGCATCCACTCGTCGTGGATGTGGTCCGTCCACCGTGCGGCCACCAGCCCCGCGCGCGCGAGACGGACCAGCAGGTCTCGAAGCGGGGCCGGATAGAGGATGTTCGCATCGTAGACAGCAACGACACGGTCCGCCCACGTCACTCGTAGCCCATCCCGAGCACTTGCGCCTGGTCCACTAACTCGGCGAACGCCCGTTCCGCGTCGGCATCCATTCTGACCTTGTACTCGAGCAGGTCGCCCAGGCGGATGCGCCGGTGCGTACCAACCTTCCGGAACGGGATCTGGCCGGACTCGAGGAGCTTGATCAGATGGGGCCGCGAAACGTTCAGGAGGTCAGCCGCTTTTTGTGTGGAGATCTCGCGATCCACTGGCGCAAGCGCGACTGCGTGACCCTGCGCCAGCTCCTTGAGGATCAGTTCCAGCATGCTATACACGATTTCCGGAAGCGCGATCTCCGTCTTTTCACGTCCCCGAATGATGGTGACTCTCAGTACGTACGGGCTGCTCCCCAGACGGCTGAGCTTGGACGAGCCACGCTGTGCCAGGTCGACGTCCTCCTCTGTTGGGCGGAGGGGCTTCAGCAGCATGTCGGTCGCGGCTACCACGATGGATTCTCCGGTTCAATCGCCAGATGGTGTGACGAAATCTATCGCATAATCGAAATAACCGCAACGAACAATCGAGCTTGACCTGCTCAGGGCGCCGACGGCAGCAGCTCGATGACGCTGGTGTACTCGCGCGTCTGGCGGGCGGGGCGCGGCGGGTCGCCTTCCAGCAGGCTCGTCTCCGTCCCGCTCAGCGTGCCGGAGCGCTCGCGGCGCAGCAGCAGGCCGGGCGCGAGCGCGAAGACGAAGCGGCCGCGCTCCGTCCCCTCCAGCTCCGTCCGGATCGAAAGCTCCTCGTCGATCTCCGACGTGTGGCGCATCGCCAGGCGCGACTCCGTCTCCACGACCGCGGCTGCCACGCCGTCCACGACGGTGTCGCGCACCACGCGGTAGCGGGTGGTGCGCCGCCAGCGGCCGCGCGCCAGGTCCACGGAATCGGCATCGGTCCACTCCACCCCCGGCCGCAGCGGCACCTCCGGCAGCACGGGGAGAAAGTCGACGAACTGCCACACCAGCACGCTGTCGAGCTCCATGTCCAGCGGCGGCGGCAGTACGGGCGTCCGCAGCGTACGCACCCGGCCCGTCGGCGAAACGGCGAGGACGAAGCCGCCGCGCATCTCCGATCCCGGGATCTCCAGCGACTCGTACGCGGCGCCGTGCTTGGAGCGCACGTCCAGCCCGCCGTACCACGCACGCGCCGTGTCGCCGCCCGTGAACGCCAGGGTGATCCGCGCCCGCTGCGTCTGCTCGGCGTGGCCGGGACGGCCCTGGATCCGGACCGTCGCCTGCGTCGCCTGGCGGTAGTGCAGCGTGTCGCCGGGGGTGCGGGCGTAGGCCGGCGCCTGCGCGGCGGCAGGCGCGGAGGCCAGCAGCAGCGCCGGCAGAAGAGCGCGGGGGAGGACGGTACCGGGCATCGGGGCGTGCCATCGCTAACGTGAACCAGCAGCACGAGATGCGCTCGCAGCCGGCCATCCGTACGGACGCCGCGCCCTGCCGCGTTCCGGCCCGGGCGGATCGTCCGGGGTCAGAAGAGCGAGATCTGCTCGCCCAGGGTGGCGGGGTCCACCGGCCGCTGGCCCAGCAGCGCCTGCATCTCGCGCGCGTTGGCGGGGCTGTGGCCGGCGAAGTGGTTGTTGAAGTAGCCGTACACGTCCGCGCCCGGCGCCTGCCGCAGCACGTCCGCCCAGGTGCGGATCTCCTCGCTGCGGTCGAACTGCAGGTGCGAGTAGTCGGTGATGTCGCGGTTGGGGCCCATCCACCGCACGTAGTGAAAGCCGGCCGTGGGCCGCGCGGCCAGCTCCGTCATCGTCTCGCGCGGAATCCAGCGGCCGTCGCTGAGCGCCAGTGCGGTCCCCTGCTCCGCCAGCAGCGCCAGCAGGTCCGGCAGGGTGTCGGGTTTCATCCACTTGCTCTGCCGCACCTCCACCGCGAAGCGCAGGTCGTTGGGCAGCCCGCGGACGAACCGCTCCAGCGCGCCGAGCTCGTCCGGGGCGAAGTCCGGCCCCATCTGCACCAGGATGGGCCCCAGCTTGTCGCCCAGCTCGCGCGCGGCGTCCAGGAACTGCGCCACCACGTCGTCCACGTCGCGCAGGCGGCGCTCGTGCGTCACCTCCTGCGGCATCTTGAGCGCGAAGATGAAGCCCGGCGGCGTGCGCTGCGCCCATCCGCGCACGACCTTCGCGGCGGGGACGGCGTAGAAGGTGGAGTCCACCTCCACGGTGCCGAACGCCCTGGCGTACAGGGACAGGAAGTCCGCCGGCTTCGTTCCCTCCGGGTAGAACGGGCCCACCCAGGCCGTGTAGTTCCACCCCTGCGTTCCGATCAGGATGCGTCCGGCCATGCGAAGTGCGGGGATGCGGGCGGTGGAGGAGGAGCGCGCTTGCCGAAACGATAGGCCCTGCGCGGCCGAACGCAAGCGGATCGCGCCGGCTGAAACTCCGCGCAACACCCCTGCGTAGGGCGCTCCCGTCACCGCCGACGCGCAATCAACGGACGTCAACGGAGTTCCAACATGAGCGACAAGAACACCTTCGAGACCATCCTCAAGTGGACGGTCGTCGTGATCCTGGCCATCGTCGCCCTCAAGGTGATCCTTACCGTGATGGGCATCGCCTTCGTGCTGGGCGGCTTCCTGCTCTTCCGGGTGCTGCCCCTGGTGCTGGTGGTGTGGCTGTTCTTCAAGGCCATCGAGTGGCTCACCGGCAACGACCGCAGCCGCCAGTCCACGCTGGACGTCTGACCTCTCGCCGCAGTCGGCGAGTGCGAGAAGCCCCGGGCGCTGACCCGGGGCTTTTTCGCGCCACTGGTCGTCGCCGACGAATGAAGCCGTTTCGCTCCACAACCTCAAGAAAGCCTCACACAGAGTCAGCAGAGTGAGCAGAGTTTGGCCTGTGCACTGGACGACTCTGCTGACTCCGGGTGAGGCCAAATCAGTAGAAGTCAGCCGTAGCGCCGGACCATGCGCGCGCAGAAGTCCACGAACTCGCCGGGGTCCTGCGGCGGGCTGGTGTAGTGCGGCACCACGCCCCGGTGCTCGGGGGTGAAGCAGAAGGTGACCGTCACCTCGAACTCCTCCAGCGCCCGCATCTGCCGGTCGAACCAGGCCTGGCACCCCTCGCGGTGGTCGTCGCTCCAGCTGAGCCCCGTACGCAGCTTTCTCACCCCCAGCCTGCGCAGCCAGCGCACCGCGTCGTCCAGCCGGTGGTCCTCGTAGTGGAACCACTGGCAGATCCCCATCTCCCCCACGAGCTCGGCGAAGGCCTCCATCGCCGGCTTGGGAGTGCCGTCCTCGCGCACCAGCCCCATGTGAAAGTGGCGAAAGTACGACGATCCCTCGCGCTGCTTGTGGCGCGTGGTGGCCTCCCACTGCCCCGGCAGGTCGAACAGGCTGTACCAGTGAATGCGCTCCGCCCGCCCGCGCAGCACCTGCGCCGTGCGCCGCAGCCCCTCCACCTGGACGAGCTCGCTGGCGAAGGAGCTGATCCCCACCTCCGTAACCCACACGGGGAGATGGGTGACGCACTGCACCGACGCCAGCTTGTCCGGCCACTCCTCGATGCTCCACAGGTTCCAGTCCAGCGGAAACCCGTGCACCGCCACCACGTCCATCTCGTCCAGCACGCCCATCCCCGCCATGTGGGTGATGAAGCGCGGGTCGATGGGCGACACGCCGCCCAGCACGCGCCTGACGTTCGGGTTCTCCGCCCGCACCGCCTGGCCCGCGTCGCGCGCCATCCGCGCGAACGTCTGCCAGTCGTGGTCGATGCCGAAGTCCCAGTGCGAGGTGTTGTTGGGCTCGTTCCAGACCATCACCGCTTCGATCACCGGCCGCCGCCTCCGCGCGACGGGTACACGGCCCGCGGCTCCCCGTCGATGATGCGGCCGCGGCGGCAGAGGTAGACCTCCTGCTCCGGGTGCTCCACGATCTCGAACCCCGCGCTGCGCAGCATGGCCTCCGTGGCCGCCGCGTTGGGCACCCACCAGTTGGTGGGATCGCCGCAGTAGCGGTGCTCGATGAACGCCATCCGCGGGTACCCGGGGCTGTCGAAGTGGTCCTGCTGCCAGAAGTCGTAGTCCGCCTGCACGGGATCGACCACCGGGGACCCGCGCTGCATGGACTGGAAGAGCATCAGGTCGCCCACCACGTGCTCGTACAGCAGGTCCAGCGCGAGCAGCGGGTGGCGCAGGTGGTACAGGACGCCCATGAAGATGACGAAGTCGAACTTCTCGCCCAGCTCCGCCACGTCGTAGACGGAGAGCTTGCGGAACTCGATGTCCATCCCGTTCACCTCGGCGGCGAAGCGGGCCTGGTTCAGGTACAGGTCCTCGCTGTCGATGCCCACCACCCGCGCCGCGCCGCGCCGCTTCATCTCCATGCTGTAGAAGCCCGCGTTGCAGCCGATGTCCAGCACCGACCTGCCCGTCAGGTCCTCCGGCACCGCGTGGGCGAAGGTGCGCCACTTGATGGTGGGATAGTCCCCCAGAAAGTGGTCGGGCGCCGTCTGCACGCCGCGCAGCTCCAGGTTGTGGAACCAGGGGCCCAGCTCGCGCACCCTGCGCGCGATCTCTTCCGGGCCCTGCGCCTGCGCCGCCGCCGGGGCGGGATGGGGCGAGATCAACGTCGTTGCTCCGGGTTGGTCGTGTGTCTCAGAAGTACCGAGTACCGAGAACCTGGTAGCAGAAAGGCGGCAGGTAGTTCGGTACTGAGCACCAGGGACCAGGTGCCTGGCACCAGGTACCTGGCACCAGGTACTGGGTACCAAATCCGCCGCCCACACCGCGCTGGCCGCCGCAAGCGGCGCCGCACCGCCCGCCGCGGGGCGGTCCGCCAGCGCCTGGATGGCCTCGCGGTAGCCGTGCACCGTCCCCACGTCCACGTACGTCTCGCCGGCGGGAACGCCGCGGGCCTCGCCCCCGCGCGCCAGCCACGCGTTCACCAGCGTGCCGATGTACTCGTCCTGCTTCCCGCGCTCCAGCCACAGCTCGTGCAGCTCGGCCAGCGTGCGGCCGGGGAGCTTGAAGGCGCCCCACACCCAGTGCGTGGCCGCGCCCGGCTGCTTCACCTGGATCTCGCGCACGCGCCCCGCCTCGTCCGTCACCACCGCGTCGAAGTACTCCGGCCGGTCCACGGGAAAGAGAAGGAAGGAGAGAATGCCGTCCGGCAGCGCGCGCAGCCCGTCCTCCGGGAACCAGACCGTGTCCGGGAGGCCGACCAGCACGTCCTCCGAGGGTGGAAGAAGCGGCAGGACGCGGAAGATGCTGTCGCACAGCCCCGCCGGCCTGGGCTGCACCGCGTAGCACACGTTGGCGCTGCCGAAGCCGCCGCCGTAGTACTGCACGATGTCGTGCTTTCCGGGGGAGATGACGAAGCAGATCTTGTCCGCCCCGCCGCGGATCATCCGCTCCACCAGGTACTCGCTCACCGCCCTGGGCCGCTCCACGCCGTCGTCGTCGATGCGGCTGCCCACGGGGAGCAGCTCCTTGCTGAAGGCGAGGGGCTGGATGCGGCTTCCCGCCCCCGCCGCCGGAACGATTCCCCACATCGCTCAGCCCTCCCCCGCCACGGCGCCGCCCGTGCCCCACTCCGCCCCCTCCGCCGCGCCGAACGCGGCGTCCAGCAGCCCCTCCAGCTCCGCCGCGCGGTGGGCGGAGGTGTGTTCGTCCAGCGTGCGCTCCCGCGCCCGCCGCGCCAGCGCGCCGCGCTCCGCGTCCGGCATCCGCATGGCCGCCGCCACCTCGTCCGCGTCCCGGGCGATCACCATCTCCTCGCCGGGGCGAAAGAAGGCGTCCAGCCCCTCCCACGCGTCGCTGATCACCGGGCACCCGCACGCCGCCGCCTCGAACAGCCGGCCGCTGGGGCACCATCCCATCTCCGCCATCGCCCGCCGGGTGACGTTCAGCGTCCACCGCGACGAGCTGAAGAACGCGGGATGGTCCCCCGGCGGCACGTGGGTGCGGAACCACACGTTCTCCACCCAGGGAAAGTCCTGCGGATACTGCGCCCCGCCGATCACGAAGCGCCGCTCCGGCAGCCGCCGCGCGGGATCCAGGAAGAGCCGCTCCAGCGCCGCCTGCCGGTCTTCCGCATACGTCCCCAGGTACGAGAGGTCCGCCCGGTAGTGCTCCGCCGGCGCGACGGGGCGGTGGACGTCGGGGTCCACGTGCCCGTACAGCGGCGCCACCCGCCGGGCGCCCAGCCGCGACCGCAGCTGCCGCAGCGCCTCGCCCCCCGTGTACGACAGCACCAGGTCGAAGTCGGCCAGCCCGCGGGGCCCCAGGTACGCCACCTCGCGCCCGCTGGCGAGCGCGTCCAGCGTGACGGGCGTGTCCAGGTCGTAGAACACGCGCACCGCCGCGGGCGACTCCAGCACCAGCTCCGTGGCGGCCACCCCGTCCGGCTGGTACGAGGTGACCATCGCCACGTCCGCGTCAGCCAGGTGCGCGCGGGCCGCCGCCAGGCTCGCCGTCCAGTCGGGATAAAGGACCAGCGTGCCGGCGGGGAGCGCGTGCAGGTCGCGGTTGTGGGCGTACCACGGCACGTCGCGCTCGAAGAACACCACGTCGTGCCCCCGGGCCGCGAGCGCCCGGATGAGGCCCCGCCAGAGCGTGGCGTGGCCATTGCCCCACGACGAGCTGACCGTGAGCCCGAAGATGACCAGCTTCATGCGGTGCGAACCAGGTGGGCGGAGTTCCGGCCGTTGGCCGCCGGAGCAACCCCGCCGCTCTCGCAAAGAGTGCACCGCAAGTGCGCACAGTGACCGCAGCATCATCTACAAGGCTTTGCAAGATGATACGCGGCTTTTCGTTGTGGATTGATCGACAAGCAAGAGGGGCACCCACAGAGCCGGCGGGGAGTGGGTGCCGCCACTCTGCTCACTCTGCTGACTGGGCGTGAGATCATTCTTTTCCGCGATCCAGAGCACATCACGGCCTGTCAGAACCGGGGGCCCTTGCGCGTCCTGTTCTACTGGAGTTGCAGTAGATCGCCTCTCCCACCACCTCCTTTCTCCGTCCAGACATGGGACCGATGCGCGGCCTCTCCCTCCTTCTGCTCCTGTTGCTGGCCGCGTGCGGAGGCGGGGGCGATGCCGGCGCCACCGCGACCGTGCGGGACAGCGCGGGCATCCAGATCGTCGAGAACCGCGGCGGCGGTCGGGGCGAGAACGAAGGGTGGCGGCTCTCCGACGAGCCCACGCTCCAGATCGGCGTGGCGGAGGGTGACACGCTCTACCAGATGGACCGGGTGCGCGCGGCGCTGCGGCTGGGCGACGGGCGCATCGTGGTGGTCAACGCGGGAAGCCACCAGATCCGCTGGTACGACGCGAACGGCCGGCACGTGGCCAGCGCCGGGCGCGAGGGCGGCGGGCCCGGCGAGTTCCGCGCGCTGACGACGCTGCGGCGGCTGCCGGGCGACAGCGTGCTGGCGTTCGACCTGGGAGCGTTCCGGCTCTCCTGGTTCGACCCCGCCGGGCGGTTCGTGCGCTCCGTGCCCCTGCAGCCCGTGGGGCGGGTGCCGCCGCGCTTCGTGGACCGGTTCGCGGACGGCTCCCTCCTCCTTTCCAGCTCGGTGCGCACCTTCGCCGGCAGGCCGCCGTCCGGTACCAGCCGCGACACGCTGCTCTTTCTGCGCGCCGGTCCCGACGGTGTGCCGGTGGACTCGCTCCCCGTCACGCCCGCCGGCGAGGCGGCGATCCAGGTCATGACCCAGGGCGGCCAGATCACGGGGATGAACGTGCTGAGCCTGCCGTTCATGCGGAACGTGCACACCGCGGCCAGCGGGGACCGCTACTGGCAGGGGACGACGGACGCGTACGAGATCGTGCTGCGGCGGGCGGACGGCACCCCCGAGCGCATCGTGCGGCGGGCGGTGGAGCCGGTGCCCGTCCGCGGCGCGTACCTGGACAGCCTGCGCCGGGTGCAGGTCGCGGAGCACGGGCCAGAGGCGGGCAAGTCGCTGGACCAGGTGGCGGTTCCGGAGCAGCTTCCCGCCTTCGAGCGGCTGCTGGTGGACGACGAGGGAAATTTGTGGGTGCAGCGCACCTCCTGGCCCGGCGCCGTCCCCGCCGAGTGGGACGTCTTCGACGGGGAGGGGAGGATGCTGGGCACGGTGCGGACGCCCGCCGGCTTCCGCGTCACGCACGTGGGCGCCGACTTCGTCCTGGGCGTGTGGAGCGACGAGGACGGCGTGGAGTACGTGCGGATGTACCGGCTGGCGAAGTAGCGCATCAGCCGTCGCCATGCCGGAGGCGGAGGGCCGGTCGTGGCCAGCGTGGAGGCCGGCCCCGTGCCCGGGCGGTGATGTCCCTTGCGAACCGGGAATCGCCGCGCCCGCGCGGGAACGACTGAAGTCGCCGCTGGAAAGTCGCAAAGTCCGCCTGCGCGGGCTGCATCGCTGCCTCAGAGGGTGTTGCCAAACCGCCACGAACGAGCGTTGTCTTCCTGACGGAGCGCCACACGAAAACGCGTACGCACAACCGCTTGCGCGCGACCGAAGGATCTTCTCTCCGTCAGCCGGGGCAGGCTCCGCAGCAGAAATCCAGCCCCACGGTTCTGCCGGCAAGATCCTTCGGTCGGCGCCAGAATGCCGTACAGGCTGAAGGTTACGTGCGGCGCCTCCCTCAGGAAAACATCCGTGTCTCAAGGTTTGGCAACATCCTCTCAGGAGCGTGGTGGCGAGCTCCGGCGGAAGCAGTTACCGGATTTGATTCGCAATGGGCATAACCTGCCGCCCCGCCGCAACAGCAGCGGAAAGCCCCGCAACCTGCGCGGGGCTTCAACTGTTCGGAACCTGCCTCCGCGCACGTGGCTCGGCGTCCGGCAGGAGCCGTCCGCGCAGGCGGACATCGCGAAGTTCCCGCGGCGACTTCAGTCGCTCGGGCCCGAGGCCGGCTCTCCCTCACCCGTACTTGCGGCGCACGTGGTCGCGGTAGGCGCGATGCAGGGTCTTCACCCGCGCTCGCTCGGCGGAGGCGGCGGCCTCGTCCTGGCGCATCTCCAGCCACGCCAGCTCCCGCCGCAGCCGGTGCCAGCTTTCCAGCCGCTCGGCGTCCAGCACCCCGGACTCCACCGCCGCGCGGACGGCGCATCCCGGCTCCGCCCGGTGCCCGCAGTCGCGAAAGCGGCAGCGCGCGGCCAGCGCCTCCACGTCCGCGAACGCGGATTCCAGCCCCGCGTCCGCCGTCCACAGCTGCAGCTCGCGCATCCCGGGCGTGTCGATGAGCAGCGCGCCGCTTTCCAGCCGCACCAGCTGGCGGTGCGTCGTCGTGTGGCGGCCCTTGCCGTCGTTGCGCACGGCGCCCGTCCGCAGCGCCTCCGCGCTCAGCAGCCGGTTGATCAGCGTGGACTTCCCCACGCCGGACGATCCCAGCAGCACCGCCGTGCGCCCCGTCCGCAGCCACCGCGCGAGCGCATCCATCCCCGCGCCGGTGACGGAGGACACGGCGACCACGTCCGCCCCCGGCGCGACGGCGCGGACGCTGCGGACCGCCGCGTCCACGTCGTCCGCCAGGTCCGCCTTGGTGAGCACCACCACCGGCACCGCGCCGCTCTCCCACGCCAGCGCCAGGTAGCGCTCGATCCGCCGCTCGTTCAGGTCCGCCGGGAGCGCCGCGGCCACCAGCGCCACGTCCACGTTCGCCGCCAGCACCTGCGCCTCCGTCACCTCCCCGGCCACCTTGCGGCGGAACGCGCTCCGCCGCGGCAGCACCGCGTGGATGGCCGCCGTGCCGTCCGCGCCGCCGTCCACCGCCACCCAGTCGCCGGTGGCGGGCAGCTCCTCGCGGCTGCGCGCGCGGTGGCGCAGGCGGCCCGCGAGCACGGCCGCGCACTCGCCGTCCGCATCCGCCACCACGTACCGGTCCCGGTGCTCCGCGACGACGCGCGCGGGCACCCCCTCCTGCATCCGCAAACCTTCATAGTCGCGCGCGAAGGTCCCGTCCCAGCCCAGGCGGGCAAGGCGCGCGTCGTCGCCGTCCATCGGCGGCGGGAAATCGTCTTTCACGGGAGTGGATCTCCTGGTCCGCGGGCGCGGGGGACGCACGTCCGCGCGCGGCCCGCATGGGCACGGTTCAGCCGCCGGCGGTGTCCGGACGGCATGGATGACCACGCCAGGACCGCGGCCGCGAAGCCCTGAGGAGAGAGATGACCAGGATGTGCCCGGGCGGGGCGCCCGGGTGGAGCGGCTCCGTCTCCTCAGCGCGCGCGGTGCGCGGCCTGGCGGAAGGCGGAGATTGCGGCGGTACGCAGAGGCGCCTCGAAGAAGAGCGTGAACGTGCGAGAGTGCGAATGCGGGGCTCTCGCGCGCGGAGGAATGAGTAACGTCACAGCGGGGCCGGATCAAGCGTTGTCGCACGCCCGGCTGTGCTCGTGGCGGGGCGGCAGCTACCTTTGGAAAAGCTGCCGGTCTCCGCTTTCCCCGACCGTTCCCCGTGATGAGACGACGCGCGTATCGGACGGCTGCCGGGCTGCTGGTGGCGCTCGGGACGGTGCACGCCTCGCTCACCGTGCCGTTCTACGGCGAGCTGTCGCCGGACGCGGTCTGGTTCGCCGGCACCGGCCTGGCGATGGCGTTCCTGGGGTGCCTGAACCTGGCGCTGGCAGCGTCGTCCGCGGTCGGCGTGCGTACGCTCTGCCGCGCCGCCAACGTCGTCGGGCTCGCCTACGGAGCGCTGGCCGCGATCGCGGTTCCTGAGCCGCAGGCGTACTTCGGACTGCTCCTGCTGCTCGCCGTCACCGTCTTCTCGTTCCTCCAGCAGCCCCACGACTCCACGCGCTGATCCCGTGTCCAGCACGCAAGACTTCTACGACGCGCTCGCGCCGTACTATCACCTCATCTTCCCGGACTGGGACGCCAGCATCGCCCGGCAGGCGGCCGCGCTGGACCAGGTGATCCGCGCCGAGCTGGACACCGGCGGCGGGACCGTGCTGGACGTGGCGTGCGGCATCGGCACGCAGTCGCTGGGGCTGGCGGCGCTCGGGTACCGGGTGACGGCGTCGGATCTCTCCCCCGCCGCCGTGCGCCGGCTGCGCGGCGAGGCCGGCAGGCGCGGCCTGGCGATCGACGCGAAGGTGGCGGACATGCGCGCCGCGTGGGAGGCGCACGGGCGCGAGTTCGACGTGGTGCTCTGCGCGGACAACGCGCTCCCGCACCTGCTCACGGACGACGACATCCTGGCCGCGCTGCGCGGCTTTCTGCGCTGCACCGCGCCCGGCGGCGCCTGCCTGCTCACCCTCCGCGACTACGACGCCACACCCATGCAGGATGCTCGCGTGCATTCCCACGGCATGCGCCAGGAGGACGGCGCGCGCTGGGTGGTGTTCCAGGTGTGGGACCCGCGCCCGCCGCTGTACCAGGTGAGCATGTACGTGGTGGAGGACCGCGGCGACGCCGGCGTGGAGACGCGCGTGACGCGGGCGATGTACTACGCCCTCCCCGTTCCGCGGCTGGTGGAGCTGATGCGCCGGGCCGGCTTTGCGGACGTGCGGCGGCTGGACGGCGCGTTCTACCAGCCGCTCGTCGTCGGCCGCCGCCCCGCGTCGGACTCCACGGAGGGGAGCGCCCGATGATCCGCGACGACCTCCACGAAGCCAACCGCCTGTCGTGGAACGCCGCCACGCAGGCGCACAACAGCCACAAGGTGGACCAGGCCGCATACTTCCGCGCGGGCGGCAGCACCGTCTATCCGGAAGAGCTGGAGCTGCTGGGGGACCTCGACGGCAGGACGCTCGTGCAGCTGCAGTGCAACTCCGGCCAGGACACGCTGAGCCTGGCGCGCATGGGCGCGCGCGTCACGGGCGTGGACATCAGCGACGAGGCGATCGCCTTCGCGCGGCGGCTGGCGGAAGAGGCGGGGATTCCGGCGGAGTTCGAGCGTGCGGACGTGTATGCGTGGATGCACGATGCCGCGCGCGCGGGCCGGCGCTTCGACCGCGTCTTCTCCTCCTACGGCGTCGTCTGCTGGATGTCGGACCTGCGGACGTGGGCGCGGGGGATCGCGGGGATCCTGGCGCCCGGCGGCTGCTTCGTGCTGATGGAGTTCCACCCCGCCGCCACCATGCTGGACGAGGAGATGCGCATCACCTGGCCCTACTCCAGCGGCGGCGAGCCGATCCGCACGGAGACGGGCGTGGGCGACTACGTGGCCGACTCGCCCGCGGGGCTGGCGCCCTCCGGCTTCGCCGACGGCGTGCGGGACTTCCGCAATCCGCATCCGTGCTTCGACTTCCAGTGGGGGGTGGCGGAGGTGGCGCAGGCGCTCATCGACGCCGGGCTGCGCATCACGCAGCTGCGCGAGTGGCCGTATTCCAACGGCTGGGCCATGTACCGGGGGATGCGCGCGGAGCCCGGCCGCCGCTTCCGCACCCCGCCGGGCGTTCCCGACCTGCCGCTGATCTACGGCATCGCCGCGGAAAAGGAGGGCTGATCTCGCGCCGGCACAGCAAACGATTTCGAGCCCACCTGTGTCACGTAAAGGGTGGGAACCAACGGGCCGTAGAGGGTAACAAGGCAAACGTGCGGGAAGTGGATGCGGATCGGCGAAACCGGGCATCTGGCCGCGCGAACGTAACGGAGTCTCAGGAAGCAAGATGCACGTTTACCTGCGAGAAGAGCCGGTCGACCTGGAGATGCGCGAGGTGGAGGCCGAGGGACTGCTGGCCGACGACGCCGCGCTCATCCCTGTCGCCTTCTTCGCGGACGGCAACACCAGCCCGTCGTTCCGCGCGTTCCTGCCGCCGGAGACCATGGTCATCCTGCACCAGGTCATCCGCGGCCCCGTGCGCCTGGGGCTGATGGCGGAGGAGCCGGAGGACCCGTCGCAGGAGATCCAGGCGATGGTGGGGCTCACCATCCCGGTGGAGGCGCTGCCGCCCGGGATGGTCTCCGAGGCGGACGAAGCGGAGGAGCCGGCGGAGCCGTGGCAGTCCGGCAGCCGCTCCGAGGCGTGGCGCGGCGACGACGCGGAGGAGGACGACGACCGCCCCCGCACGGTGATGCTGGCCTTCGCGCCGCTGGTGCGCATCCAGCGCCGCCACCCGCACGACTTTGCCGAGGAACTGGCGGACCTGCTGGAGAGCGCCCTGGCCGGCGCCACCAAGCCCTCGCTGGAGGCCCGCGTGGAGCGGATGCTCGGCCTCTGAGTGCGTGAGTGCGTGAGTGCGTGAGTGCGGAGTGCGTTGGTGCGTGAGTAGGAGAAGATGAGGGATTGAATCGAAGCCCGCTTCCAGGCCTGGAGGCGGGCTTTTCCGTGTCCATCGACCGGTGAGGCCGGCGGGAGTGGTGCCGGCGGCGGCCGACGGTGCGTCGTCGGTGCGAGGATGCGGCGATTTCAATCGCTGGGGCGTGGGGCCGCACCTTCGAGTTCCAGGCAAGACACCGGAGGTAAACCGCTCCCGCTCCACACGCGTCTAATTCCGGGAGGGCTCAGACGTTACATCCTGGAAAATCGCTTGATTGTTGATGATGAAGTACCCTTTCCGGACACTGTTGGAACCAAACGTGCTGCCGTAGCGCGACCCAGCATCCTTCAGCCGCAGCCGCCATGCTCGCCTTCTACGTTCCCGAACCTCGCTTTCGCGAGCGCATCCGCCGTGCCGTGCCGTCCAGCAGCGGCCACATGCAGGAGCGGTGGGAGCCGTTCGAGCGGGCCGCGGAGGCGGCCGAGTGCTCCGTGGCCGTCATCCCCTGGCTCAGCAGCGAGGAGATGGACCGGCTGCGGGGGTTCAAGGCGCGCAACCCGCTGCACCCCGTGGTGCTGGTGACCCGCGGCGACATGCAGAACGCGCGGCAGCTCAAGGCGGTGCAGGTGGAAGAGGTGATCTGGGTGGAGGAGATGGACCGCGAGCTCCCCGAGGCCGTCTCCCGCACCTGCACGCTCAGCCATCAGCGCACCTTCTGCGTGGCCATGCGCGACGCGGACTACCTTCCCGGGTGCCTGGGCCCCGCCCTGGCGCGCGCCTGCACCTCGGAGCCCCCGCTGCGCACCGTGCAGAAGCTGGCGGCCGTGGCCGGGTGCGACCGGCGCACCCTGTGGCAGCACTGGAAGTACGTGGCGGACGGGTCGGAGCTGCGGCTGCAGGACGTGCTGCACTGGTTCCTGCTGCTGCGCGCCGCCACCCTCAAGACCCCCGGCCGCTCCTGGGCCGCCGTGGCCGAGGAGCTGGGGCTGCACCCGCAGACGCTGGGGCGCATCTCGCAGCAGCTGTCCGGGCTTTCCCTGCGCGAGGTCGCGGGCCCGCGGCAGGGCGAGCTGGTGGAGCGCTTCGAGCGCGACGTGCTGGGACTGCTGCTGCGCACCCCCTTCCGACAAAGTGGGAGGGATCAGACAAAGTTCGATTGAAGCGGGAAACCCCGGGCTCCATATTCCTGCCGTTCGCACGACGCGAACGGCTTTCTTGTTCAGTACCAACAACTTACGAGGTACAGATGTTCCGCACCCGCAACATCGCTTCGGCGGTTCTGGCCACCGTGGCCATCGCCGGGCTGGGTGCCTGCGACGATACGACGCAGGCGCCGTTCGAGACCACGACCCGGGGCGTCGCCGCCCAGAACACGGCCACTTCCGCCGGTCCGCGCGTGGCGCAGCTGGTGGCGCTGGCGCTGCGCGAGCCTTCGGCCCGCGGCATCTTCCATCGCGCCAGCGGCAACTCGCCCGTCAAGGAGGGCAAGCTGTTCCTGAGCGGCTTCCTGGGCGGCGAGGGCACGCCCCTGCTGCAGGCCATGGCCCGCGCCGGCGGCATCCCGGTGGCCGAGGTGCAGTCGCTGGTGGCCCAGCTGGGCCCGGTGGAGATCTACGTTCCCGTCGCCGAGCACCGCGCCGCGTGGACGGGCGGCAGCAACGTGCAGGTGGCGTTCGCGGCGCACGACCGCGCCCAGCCCTACGGCTTCGACCTGAACGGCAAGGCCGTGGAGCTGTCGGTGAAGCAGGCGCCCGCCACGCCGACCGTCGTCATCACCTACGCGGAGAGCTTCGACGCGCAGGGCAAGGCGTACGAAGCCGACCGTGTGCCGGCCGGCAGCAGCAACGCGCTCGCGCCGCGCTTCGCGGAGCTGACGACCCCCTACACCGGTGTGTGGGCGGACAGCATCGAGACGGCCAGCGACTTCGAGGGGTGGTCGGCGGGGAGCCCGGAGTTCGAGCTGTACATCCAGAACGCGCAGACGCGCGGCAACGTGTCGTGCTCGGGCGAGTCCAGCGTTGAGCCGTACAAGTTCAACATGGACAACACCTTCTACCCGCACCCGGTGCTGCTGGCGGCGGACTACGAGCTGCCGCAGGGCATCCCCATGGCCATCGCCATGTTCGAGGACGACACCGAGCGCTGCAAGATCGTCCAGGGCAAGGACTACATCAAGCTGGCCATCGAGGCCTTCACCAACGCCGGCGCCGCCTACAAGGGGCTCACCAGCAAGGAGTGGGTGAACGGCCAGTGGATCATGCAGCTCAGCAACGCGATCGTCGCCTTCATCCAGATCATCCAGGGGAACGACGAGTTCGTGGGTCTGACGACGGGCGTCACCAACATCGACGGCACTGCCCGGCGCTACACGCTGCGCAACGAATACATGAACGCCAACGGCACGATCCGGCTGCAGTGGCGCACCGACACCGGCTACTGAGCCGCGCCCTGATCGGCACGGTCTGACGGTCGCGACGACGAAGCGCCGCGGGGAGCAATCCCCGCG
>DATAAG010000159.1:0-1721 GCA_036260235.1 Longimicrobium sp. | reverse complement strand
GGAGAGGGGGCCGCCCGGCGTGCCGCACCACACCCGCCCAAGGGGATGATCGCAGTTCAACCTCCCCCGGGGGTTTTGGGGGGAGGTGGGCGAGTAATGCGAGCCCGGAGGGGGCGCTCGCGCGGAGGCCGCTTCTGCTCGCAGGTACTGTCACCGCCCTGATCGCCGTCTGCGGATCGGCGGCCGTGGCGTCCTCGTCGTTCGTGCCGCAGCAGGCTCCCGCGCCCGCGCCGCAGGCGGAGGCGGCGCCGGCGGCGCCGGAGGCGTTAGTGTTCGCCACGGCGCGGTACGAGAGCGGTGACTGGAACTCTGCGCCGCTGGTGCCCACGAACATCCTGCACTCCATCGCGCAGTACACGTCGCTGCCGGTGGCGTCCGCGGGGGCGGTGGTGGACCTGGCCAGCCCGGAGCTCTTCCGCTTTCCCTTCGTCTTCCTCACCGGCCACCTGCCCCTGCGCTTCAACCAGCAGGAGAGCGCCAACCTCAAGGCGTACGTGGAGCGCGGCGGCTTCATCTTCATCGACGACCACAACCACGACGTCGACGGCGCCTTCCACAAGACGGCGACGGCGGAGCTCAACCGCATCTTCGGCGCTGGCGCATTGAAGCCGATCCCCAACAACCACGAGCTGTACCGCGCCTTCTTCGTCTTCGACGAGGGGCCGCCCACCACCAGCCACGAGCTGAACGGCTGGGGCGACAACCTGATCCACGAGAACCTGCTCGGGGTGGAGGTCAACGGGCGCCTGGGCGTGCTGTACAGCAACAAGGACTACGCGTCGGAGTGGAACTACCACGCCCGCAACAAGCGCTTCCAGTCCGTGGACAACACGCGCTTCGGGGTGAACGTGGCCGTGTACGCGCTGACGCGATGAGAGGCGCGCCCGCGGCCCTCCGCGCGGTCGTCCTGGTCCTCCTGGGCCTCGCGCTGCTCCTTCCCGCCCTCTGGCGCAGGAGGGGCGGCCCGCCCGCGCCAGCCTGGATCGCCGATGCGCGGGCGCTGGAGCGCCAGGCGGACTCGCTGCTCGTCGGCCGGGCGCCGCCGGCCATCGCCCGCGCCAGCACGGAGGCGCCTACCGCGGCGGAGCTGGAGGTGCTGGCGGCCGCCGCCCGCCGCGCGCCCCTCTACGCGGCGCTCCCGGAGCGGACGGTGGCGGTGGAGGCGGAGGCGCCCGTCCGCGTCCTCTCCGGACGCGCCGCCGCCGTCGCCTTCCGCGTGACGGCCGCGGCGAACGACAGCGTGCTGGTGCGCCTCTCCGACGAGACGGGCGTGCTGGACAGCCTGCGCGTGAGGGTGGATGGAAACGGGCGGTACGCAGGCGCCTTCCGCGTCCGCCCGCCGCGCCCCGGCTGGCGCGAGTGGACGGTGCAGGCGGGCGATGCGGCCGCGCGGACGGGCGCGTGGGTGGATTCCGCCGGGGCGCCGCGGGTGCTGGTGCGCGCCGGCTTTCCGCACTGGGAGTCGAAGTTCCTGGTGCGCGCGCTGGAGGAGTCCGGCGCCGCGGTGGAGACGGCGTACGACCTGGGCCGCGGGCAGTTCGTCGTCCAGGGCGGCTCCGGCCTCTCCGCCGAGCGGCTGGCGCGGGCGGACGCGGTGATCCTGCTGAACGGCGCGCCCGTGTCCGACGGGGAGCGGCGGATGCTGCAGGACTGGGCGGCGCGGGGCGGGGGCGTGCTCCTGGCCGGCGGGCAGGCGCGCGCGGGGGCGTTCGGGGTGGCGG
>DATAAG010000158.1:0-4085 GCA_036260235.1 Longimicrobium sp. | reverse complement strand
GCGAGCTCCTGGGTGCGGGAAGTGCCCAGAATGCACAAACGAGGAGCCGCGTTCAAATCGTGTGCGGCCTACTTGGCCCGCAACGCGTTGTAATTCAAGAGCTTGCCGCCTTAGCTCGATTCGCGAGCCGGACAGTAGTGCCCCCTCCCCCGAAGTTGGGTCGAAGTTGGGGAAGGGGGCCGGGGGGAGAGGGCCGCTGCGGGCGCAGTGAGATGCCCGTCGACGCACCTCAGGACCGACGTGCAATCTCCCCCTCCCCCGAAGTTGGGGGAGGGGGCCGGGGGGAGAGGGCCCCCGCGGGCGCAGTGAGATGCCCGTCGACGCACCCCAGGCCCCGCGTGCAGCTCTCCCCCTCCCCCGAAGTTGGGGAAGGGGGCCGGGGGGAGAGGGCCCCGTGGACGCAGTGGGATGTTTGTCGGAGCGCCCGGGAGCGCCGGCGGGACGGGCGATCCATCTCCACTCGCCAGTCATTCACATACACGCGATACCCACGTGACCGGTACGATGCTGGACCTGCCCCCGCGGACGGAGTTCGGCCGCTTCTTTCTCCCCGGGCCCACCGAGGTGCACCCGGAGGTGCTCGCGGCCATGACGCGGCCCGTGATCGGCCACCGCGGGCCGGAGATGTCGTCCCTCCTGTCCGCGGTGGACCCGGTGCTGCGCGACCTGTTCCGCACCTCGCGCCCCGTCTGGGTCGCCGGCGCGTCCGCCACCGGGTTCATGGAGGCCGCGGTGCGCAACGGCGTCCGCCGCCGCGCGCTGGCGCTGGTGAACGGCGCCTTCAGCGAGCGCTTTCGCGACCTGGTGACGGAGTGCGGACGCGAGGTGGAGACGTACGAGGCCCCGCCCGGCGAGGCGCACGCGCCCGACGAGGTGTTCCGGCGCCTCGCCGCCGGCGGCTTCGACGCAGTGACCCTGGTCCACTCGGAGACCTCCACCGGCGTGCTGGACCCGCTGGTGGAGATCGCCGAGGCGGTGCGGCGCGCGGAGACGGAGACCGGCGACGAGATCCTGCTGCTGGTGGACGGCGTCACCAGCGTGGGCGGCATGCTGGTGGAGGCGGAGAGCTGGGGGCTGGACTTCCTCCTCACCGGCTCCCAGAAGGCGATGGCGCTCCCCCCGGGGCTGGCCTTCGGCGCGGCGTCGGAGCGGATGATGGAGCGCGCCCGCGGCCTCCCGGGCCGCGGCCAGTACTTCGACCTGCTGGAGTACGACCGCTACTGGCGCAAGCACCAGACGCCCACCACCCCCGCCGTGTCGCTGCTGTACGCGCTGCAGGCGCAGGCGGAGCGCATTCACGCGGAGGGGGTGGAGGCGCGCGCGCTGCGGCACTGGACGATGGCGGAGCGCACCTGGGAGTGGGTGCAGGAGCGGGGCCCGCGCTGGGGCCTTTCCCTCTTCGCGCCCCCGGGCCGCCGCTCGCCCACGGTCACGACGATCGGCGTGGAGGAGGGGCGGACGCCGGCGACGGAGATCTGCGAGCGGATGACGGAGCGCGGCTGGACGCTGGGCACCGGCTACGGCAGGCTGAAGGACGCCACCTTCCGCATCGGCCACATGGGCGACCACACGGTGGAGGAGCTGGAGGCGCTGCTGGCCGTGCTGGAGGAGGTGCTGGGATGACGGAGCGCTTCCGCGTCCTGGTGACGGACGAGATCGACCCCGAGGGCGTGGCCCTGCTGCGCGCCCACCCCGCCATCGAGGTGGTGGAGAAGCCCACCCGCCCGCTGGCGGAGGTGCTGGAGGAGATCGGCGAGTACGACGCCTTCATCGGCCGCAGCGCCACCCGCGTGAACCGCGAGCTGCTGCAGCGCGGCGAGCGGCTGCGGGTGGTGGGCCGCGCCGGGGTGGGCGTGGACAACGTGGACGTCGCCACCGCCACGGAGCTGGGGATCGCCGTCATCAACGCCCCCGGCGGCAACACCGTCTCCGTGGCGGAGCTGGCGTTCGGCGAGCTGATCGGCCTTGCCCGCAACCTGCCGCAGGCGTGGACCTCCATGCACGACGGGCGCTGGGACCGCTCGCGGCTGGGCGGGGTGGAGCTGCGGGGAAAGACGATCAGCATCATCGGCGTGGGGCGCATCGGCAGCGAGATGGCGCGGCGGGCCCGCGCCTTCGCCATGAACGTCATCGGCTACGATCCCTACGTGAGCCCCGGGCGCTTCGAGGAGCTGGGGATCGAGCGGGTGGACCGCCTGTCCGAGGCGCTGGACCGGGCGGACGTGCTGACGGTGCACGTGCCGCTGACGGCGGAGACGCGGGGGATGATCGGCGCGGCGGAGCTGGCGCGGCTGCCGCGGCACGCGTACGTGCTGAACCTGGCCCGCGGCGGCGTGGTGGTGGAGGAGGCGCTGGTGGAGGCGCTCAAGGCCGGCCGCATTGCCGGGGCCGCGCTGGACGTGTTCGAGCACGAGCCGCTCCCGGCCGACCACCCGCTGCGCGGCATCCCCAACCTGGTGCTCACGCCCCACCTGGGCGCCAGCACGCGAGACGCGCAGCGCAACGTGGCCATCGAGGCGTGCGAGGCGGTGCGCGACGCGCTGGTCACCGGCGACCTGAGCGCGGCCATGAACGCCAGCAGCGTGGGGGGCGCGGGGATGCAGGAGCTGCGGCCGCTGCTCACCCTGGCGGACCGCCTGGGGCGGCTGGGACGCGCGCTGGTGCCCGGCGCCCTCACCTCGCTGGAGGTACGGTACACCGGCACCCGGGCGGAGGCGCCCCGTCCGCTGCTGCTCTCCGCACTGCAGGGCGCGCTGCGCGACGTGGTGGAGCGCCGGGCCATCAACCTGGTGAACGCGCACCACGTGGCGGCGGAGCGGGGGATCGAGACGGCGTCCACGCACGTGGACGGGCGCGGCGAGCTGGGCGAGGAGATCGAGCTGCGGCTGGAGGGCGGCGAGCGCAGCATCCGCGTGGGCGGCGCCGTGCTGGGCGAGTCGCACGGCCGCATCATCCGCATCGGCCCGTTCCGCGTGGACGTGGCGCCGCGCGGGGTGATGGTGGTGCTGCGCAACCGCGACGTTCCCGGCGTCATCGGCCGGGTGGGCACGCTGCTGGGCGAAGCCGGCGTCAACATCGCCGAGTACCACCAGGCGCGCCTGCAGGTGGGCGGCGAAGCGCTGGCCGCCATCTCCGTCGACAGCCGCATTCCCGAGGACGTGATCGCGCTCCTGGTGAGCCAGACGGAGATCCTGGAGGTGCGGCAGGTGGAGATGGAGTGATGGAGTGATGGAGTGATGGAGTGATGGGGTGATGGGGTGAACGGGTGCGAAGGTGGCGAGCCCCGCGCCTGAGCGGCTAAAGCCGCCGCTACGACTGCGGAAAGCCCCGCAAACTGCGCGGGGCTTCAACTGCATGAATCACAAGGGATTGTCATCCCGAGGGAGACGCCGCGCGACTGCGGCGTGCACCGGGGAACCCTGGCGCCCGACCGAAGGATCTACTCGCCCCTGCCGGTGGCCGGCCGACAGGCCTGAAGGCCAGCACCCGCCTGAGCGGGTGAACCCGCCGCTGGAACTGCGGCAAGCCCCGTCCCCGCGGCGTCCAAGCACCGGACGAGAAGTTTACGCCCTCTCCCAGCCCTCTCCCACGCAGTTTGTGGAAGAGGGTGCGGCCTGAGCGAGCGGGTGAGGGCCCTCCCGCGCGGTGGACCGCCTCCTCTCTGTTCGTGTGGTCCACTCCCACCCTTCACCCCGATGGCTGTGCGATACCTCTGCCTGATCTACTGGAACGAGCACGAGCTGGAGACCCTTCCCGCCGCCGAGCTGAGCGCGCTGGAAGCGGCCCACCTGGACTTCAACGACGACCTCCGGCAAAGCGGTCAGCTCATCGAAGCGGAGGCGCTGCAGCACTCGCGCGAGTCCGCGTGCGTGCGCGTCAGGCGCGGAAAGACGTCGTTCACCGACGGACCCTTCGCGGAATCGAAGGAGGTGGTGGCCGGCTTCTACCTCCTGGAGGTGCGGGACAAGGAAGAGGCGCTGGAGATCGCCGCGCGCATCCCCAGCGCCACCCACGCCACCGTCGAGAGGGTGCGCCCGATCCACACGCTGGTGGTCGCGGGCCGGAGCTAGGCTTCCCGGGCCATC
>DATAAG010000157.1:0-1698 GCA_036260235.1 Longimicrobium sp. | reverse complement strand
AACGGAGGAACTGGTCTGAACTCCGTTAACTCCGTTCACTCCGTGTGAGGCCCAATCTGTTTTGGGGGGACTGGAGATCAGCCATGCCGCGGCGGCAGGGGCGGCGGCTCGTCGGGGTAGTCGGAATGGTCCGGCGGCGGCGGAGGCGGCAGGTCCACGGTCCGGTCGTCCGACGGGGGCAGGGGTGGCGGCGCGACGGCGGCGCGAGCCTCCCCTGCCGGGGCGTGGCCCGCGCGGTTGAACGCATCCATCACCCGGTCCTCCACCAGCGGATCCAGCGGGCCGCCGGCGTACCCCGGCAGCAGCGCGATCTCCCGCGCCGTGAGCCCCTGTACCCACGCGTCCCCGCCGCGCTCGCGCAGTTCCACGTGCTCGATCGGCACCACGACGTGACGGTCCTCGCGCAGCAGGAACAGGTCGCTGGCCACATCCACCACCAGGTAGGCCACCTTCATCAGGTCCGGGTCGACCAGCAGCTCCTCCACCTTGCCCACGCGCTCGTTGTCCGCGCCAAAGACGTTCCAGCCGCGCGGGTTGGGCGCGTCCTTCGGCAGGCGGAAGCCGCGCGCGTCGCGCAGGGGGAGGATCCGGGCCGCCTCCATCCCCGGCGTGCCCGGCGGCAGCGGCGGGCCGTAGAAGCGCGGGTAGGTGCGCTGCATCTCCGCCAGCATCTCCGCGCTCAGCGGATGGTCGTCGTCGTACGGGGGGAGGCGGCGGACGTCGGCGTCCGTCCAGCGCGTCAGGCGCATGGACTGCGCGCCCCAGTCCAGCTCCTCCACGGGGATGAGCACCGTGTTGCCCAGCAGGCCGCGCTTCACGGCCAGGAAGCGCACCCGCCCGTCGCGCCCGATCAGCACGTCCGAGACGGTGCCCACGTTCACGCCGCCGGGGTCGCCCACGGCCCAGCCGGTCAGGTCGCGCGTGCGCAGCACCTCGGCACGGCCGACAGGGTTCTCCGCCATCGTCTCCCCCTGGAAGGAACGGAAGGTTCAAGTGCCCGGTGCCCAGTGCCCAGTCGTCGTTGCTGGGCACTTGAACCTGGACACCGGGCACTGTGGCCGAGGGTCCGTCATCTCGCGGGCGGAATCACCAGCCGCTGCCCCGCCCGCACCTGGTCCGTCTCCATCTCGTTCGCGCGGCGGATGGCCTCCACCGTCACCCCGTACCGCCGCGCGATGCCGAACAGCGTCTCGCCCGCCGCCACCGTGTGGGTGCGGCTGCCGCGTGCGGGCTGCTGCGCGCCGCCCTGCTGCTGCCGCGCCTGCTGCGCCGCGTTGCGGTCGCGCGCGCCGGCGGGGAGCCGCAGCACGTCGCCCACCTCCAGCGCGTTCATGTCCACGTCGGGATTGAGCGCCCGCAGCTGCGCCGGGGTCACGCCGTAGCGCCGCGCGATGGCGTAGAACGTCTCTCCCGCGGAAACGGTGTGGCTTCGCCCCCGCGTGGAGGTGCCCGCCGTGCTGGTGCTCGTGCCGGTCGTGCTCCCGGCACGGCCCGTGGTGGTGGCGCCGCCCGCTCCCGTCCGTCCCGCGTCGTTCCGCCGCGTGGTCGTGTCGCGGGGCGCCGGGCGCGCGGACGCGGTGTCGCGGCGCGCCGGCTGTCCCGTCGCCACGCGCTGGCCCGTGCCGGCGCGCGCGGTGTCCCGCGGCGCGGGGCGGGAGGTGGCGGAGGTGTCGCGCCGCGCCGCCTGGCCGGAGGTCT
>DATAAG010000156.1:0-6673 GCA_036260235.1 Longimicrobium sp. | reverse complement strand
AGATCCAGAGTAGCAGAGGGAGTTTCAGTCCCTTCTTCAGGGGGCTTCCAGCCCCGGGACGTTTCAGCAGGCTTTAGCCTGTCCAGTGCCGCTTTCAGCGGCCCAACAACCCACCGGCTTTAGCCGGTGGTCGTTTAGTCCTCGCGTACTCTGCGCTTGAAGCTGCTCCTGAACCGTCGAGGCTAGATGGGCGCGCCACCCCTGACCCAGGCCTCGATCTCGGCCGTGCCCAGCAGCCGCTTCACCACGCGGTCGCCGCGCACGGTGATCGCCTGCTCGCCTTTTTCCACGTCGCGCTCGATCACCAGGATCTGCGGCACCTCGGGCGCGCCGGGCATGTCGCGCCAGACGTAGCGGATGGCGCCCTCGTTCAGCCAGTTGCGGCCGACGGACATCTGGTCCCACTCCCCGAAGTGCTCCAGGAAGGCGAGTGCGTCCGCCGTCTCCCAGTCCAGCGACACGGCCAGCGCGCTGAATTGACGGCCGGAGGCGGCGGCCTGCCGCTGCAGGCTCAGCTTCGCATCCTCCACCTGCTGGGGAAATCCCGGCTTGCGCTGCGCGCCGCAGAAGCTGGCGCCCACCAGCACCATCACCAGTTCCTTCCCCGAGCGGCTGGCGTAGCTGGGCGTGTACTTCCGCTCCAGGGCCGGCGGCGCGGCGGTCTTCGCGGGTGCTGGAACCGCGGCTTTCGCGGGCGCCGCCGCCGCGGATCGGGACGGTTCCGCCCGCAGCGCCGCGGCCAGCACCACGATGCCGGCCACCAGCCAGACGAGCGTGCCCAGCCGCGCGGCGGTGGGCCGAATGCGGGTGATCGTTGCGCGAACGTTCATTGTGCCGCCTCTGCTTCAGGAATACTCAGGCGGATCAGGCGGACCAGCGGCTCCGGATCGTCCAGCGCCGCCAGCGCCGTGTTGCCCCGGGCCGCCAGCAGGCGCGGCAGGCCGGCGACCTCCGCCGCACGGCGATGCTCCCAGTCCAGGACGAACGAGCGGAGCGACTCGATCTCGTGGCCGCTGCTCGCACCCGGCCGCAGGATGCCGACCTGCACCAGCATGGCGCCGTTCGCCAGGTGCACGATGGAAGACGCCCGGTGGGAACGGCCCTCCGGCGGCTCCTGGTAAAGCACTCCCCCGCTGGAGTGGCGGCTGACGCGCACCTCGCGGTAGCCGGGGATCACCAGCGTGTCCCGCAGCCTTCCCGTGCTCGCCTGGAAGCGCGAGATGCTGGGGCGGAGCATGGGAAGGAAGGTGATCTCGTCGCCGGGACCGCACAGCAGGTAGCCGCCTGCCCGGTACGGGGCCAGCATCGGGTCTCCGGCGGTGGCGTCGGGCGCGAACGATCGCACGATGGTACCGGCTCCCGGCTCCATCTCGTGGATCAGGTGCCCCTCGCGCGGACCCAGCAGGAACAGGCGCCCGCCCAGGAAGCAGAGGTGCTCGGCGGCGAAGTCGAGCGGGATGCTCCCCGTGTAGGTGAGGGCGCCGCCCTTCCAGGTGAAGCGCTCCAGCCGCTGGTTGCCTATGTCCAGCACGTACAGCTTGCCCGACGCATCCGCCGCGAGACCCGCCGGGTGGAAGAACTCGCCGGGCCCGCGCCCCGGCCGGCCGACGCGCGCGGTCGGAGTCCCATCCGGCCCGAGTGCCACGACCCGCTTCTCCGCCACGTCCAGCACGTACATCGGCCCTCGCTCCGCCCACGCGCCGCCGCCGATCAGCCCGAAGACGGCGGCGCCTCCTCCCGCGGCCGCGGTGCGCAGCGGCGACCACTGCACCTCGGTCTGCGCCGCCGGCGTCGACGTGCGTGGCGACTCCGCGCGATCCCGCGTGCATCCCGTGGCGGCCAGGCAGGCGGCGGCCGCGATCGTCCCGGCGAGCACCGGGCGACGCATCGCGTCGTTCACTCCGCGCCGGGAGCGGACGGGCATCAGTACATGATGAACGCGCACCGCTGGCTCAGGCAGCTGCGGGCGTCCAGGAACTCGCAGCTGTTGCTCGGCGAGTACTTGCACGAGGTGGGGCTGCTGCAGGTCGCGTTGGTGCAATGCTCGGCCGCAGACAGGGTGCGCGGCGCCAGCAGCCCCGTTTCCCACGCGCCCCAGATGCTGGTGAGCGTCAGGGCGGACAGCGCGATCCGGCGAAGGAAGTTCATGCATCCTCCCGGGCGACAGGTTGGGAAGCATCATACGTACATATCCACCATAATTTCAGACGATTCGTGCCGCAATGATCTTGTAGCGTGCTCTGGTCACTTTGGCCACTCCCGCGCCTGAAGGGCCTGCGGAATAGACATTTCTGCCACTTCACCGCGCCGCGGTGGCCGCAATCCCGGTCCCGCCGTAATGAGCACGCCTGGCATGATGCGTGGCCCGCCGTTGCAGGCGCGGTGAGGACGCGCGCGGCGCCGCCGCGGGCGGGGCAGCGCAAGTGCTGATCGGCACCGGAGATACGGCTGTCCGACACGGGGGATGTTCGTCCCGAGGCTGGCGAAGCATGGGCCTTGCGTGCAGATTGCCGCCGCCGCGCCCCGGCGCCCGGCGTCATGACCGCATCCCGCAATCCCGATCCGATCCAGAGGAGATCATGGTGAATACCGCCGCGACCGTAGCGGACGGGCTGGACATCCTCTCCCGTCCGGCCGTCCGCGCGCTGCTGGACGAGGTACGCGACTCTGTGCGCGCCGACGACGGCGCCTTCGAGCTGGTGAGCGCGGACGCGCTGCGCAGCGACGGCGTGGACCGGCTGATCCGCGCCGCCGTCTTTGGCGCGGACGAGGACGTGCGCGACACGGCCCGCTGGCTCCTGCTGCACGCCGGCCGCGCCGTGGGCATCGCCCCGGCCTCCATCCACGATCTGTACATGGCCCGCGGCCGCGGCGAGATCTCCGGCTTCACCGTCCCGGCCATCAACGTGCGCGCGGCCGCCTACGAGACCGGGCGCGCGCTCTTCGCCGCCGCGCGCGAGCTCAGGGTGGGCGCCCTGATCTGCGAGATCGCGCGCTCCGAGATCGGCTACACGGACCAGCGCCCGGGCGAGTACGTGGCGGCGATGATCGCGTCGGCCATCAAGGAGGGATGGACGGGGCCGCTCTTCATCCAGGGCGACCACTTCCAGATCAACGCCAAGAAGTACAGGACCGACCCGCAGCCCGAGGTGCGCGCGGTCAAGGACCTGGTCAAGGAGGCGCTGCACGCCGGCTTCTACAACATCGACATCGACACCAGCACGCTGGTGGACCTGTCGCAGGTGGGGCTGGACGCGCAGCAGGCGCTCAACTCGCGCCTTTCCGCCGAGCTCACGGCGTACGTGCGCCACTACGAGCCCGCCGGGATCACCGTGAGCATCGGCGGAGAGATCGGCGAGGTGGGGACGGAGAACAGCACGCCGGAGGAGCTGCGCGCCTACATGGACGGGTACAACCGCGCGCTGCGGGCGGTGTCGGAGAAGGAGGGGCGGCCGGTGGCGGGGCTCAGCAAGATCAGCGTGCAGTCCGGCACCACGCACGGCGGCACGGTGCTCCCCGACGGCTCCATCGCCGACGTGGCCATCGACTTCGAGACGCTGCGCAACCTCAGCGACATCGCGCGGCGCGAGTACGGGCTCTCCGGCGCGGTGCAGCACGGCGCCAGCACGCTGCCGCAGAGCGCGTTCGGCAACTTCCCCACGGTGGAGACGGCGGAGATCCACCTGGCCACCAACTTCCAGAACATCCTGTACGACCAGCTGCCGGAGGAGCTGCGCGAGCGGATGTACGACCACTGCCGGCAGAACTTCCCCGACGAGCGCAAGCCGACGGACACGGAGGAGCAGTTCATCTACAAGGCGCGCAAGAAGGCGCTGGGCGCCTTCAAGCGCGAGCTGTGGGAGCTGCCGGAGGCGGACCGCGAGCGCATCCGCGGCGTGCTGAACGAGACCTTCTCCTTCCTCTTCCGCCAGCTGCGCGTGGAGAACACGATGGAGATGGCGCAGAAGTACGTGCCGCTGCCGGAGATCACGCACGCCTCGCCGGCGGACCTGCGGATGAAGGCCGCGGAGGACGACTGGGACCTGTCGGACTGACGACAGAAGTGCGTGAGTGCGTGAGTGCGTGAGTGCGTGAGTAGATGATGGGGAGGCCGGGATCGCGGAGGCGGTCCCGGCTTTTTCGTGGGGACCTTCCCGCGGCCCGGCCTCCTCCCCTCGCAAACTGCGCGAGGCGAGGGGAGAACGGCAACGGCAAACAGCGCCCGCTTCGCGGAGCCCCTCACCCCCGGCCCCTCTCCCGCAAACCGCGCGGGAGAGGGGAGTGAGTGAGGTCCGTCGCGATCCCGACCTTTGTCATCCTCATGGAGCCCGCGCGATCTCTGCCCGTGCACGCGACTATGGCGCCGACCGAAGGATCTACCGTCCCGGGCTGGTGGCTCGCTGCAGTGCGAAGAGCCGTCCCGACCACCCCTCCCCCGGGGTTGGGGGAGGGGTCGCCTGCCGTCGCGAGGAACGAGCGAAAGGCCGGGCGGGGGAGAGGGCCCCCGGCCGCGCAGCGGCCGGCATGATCAGGCCGGCGTTCGTGCCGCTCCTTGACCCCGCGCCCGCGCCGGTCCACAATCCCACATATCCACCAGAGCGGAACCCATGCGCGTCAGCTGATCGGATACTTCAGATATTCCATGCGAGTGACGATCCAGGACGGTCAGGCGCGGGTGCGCGCATGAGGCAGCGGTTTTCGGCCGGGCGGCTGCCGGAGCAGCGGCGGATTCTCTCGTGGGTGTACCTGGGCCGCCTGTGCCTTGCGGGCGCCATCTTCGTCGCCGCGGCGCTGGTGTGGCGGAGCGCCGAGGCCCACATCACCCTGGCCGCGTCGCTCATCCTGGTGCTGGGGGCGGCGTTCACCGCCGGCTCGTTCTGGTACACGCACCTCACGCAGCGCACGCCCACCCGCGCCTACCTGTACCTGCAGGTGGTGTTCGACGTGCTGCTGGTGGCCACGGTGGTGCACTTCACCGGCGGCCCGGAAAGCGAGTTCGTCCCGCTCTTCGTGCTGGTGATCGTCGCCGCGGCCATCCTGCTGCCATTCGTGGGCGGGGTGCTGATCGGCGTGCTGGTGAGCCTGCTCTTCCTGGCCGACATCATCCTCACCACCGGGACCATCGCCGCCACCAGCATCCTGCAGATGGTGCTGTTCACCGCCGTGGCGCTGGCCACCGGCTACCTGGGCGACCGGCTGCGGCAGACGGGCGTGGTGCTGGGCGAGGTGGAGACGGAGCTGCGGCTGCTGCGGCTGGATACGGACGACATCTTGGCGGGCATCGCCACCGGGCTGCTCACGGTGGACGGCGAGGGGCGGCTGGCCTTCATCAACCCCGCGGCGGCGGACCTGCTGCGCATCCGCGCCTCCGACTGGCTCGGCCGGCCGTTCGTCGCCAAGCTGGACGCCGTGGCGCCGGGGCTGGGGCGGATCATCGCGCAGTCCGCCGAGACCCGCACCCCCGTCCGGCGCTTCGAGACGGAGGAGACGGAGGCGGGGATGGTCTTCGGCGTCAGCACCACCCTCATCCAGCGCGACGAGGGCGGGCCGCCCTCGGTGACCGCCATCTTCCAGGACATCACCGAGCGCAAGCGGATGGACCAGCTGCGCGGCCGCGCGGAGCGGCTGGAGGCGGTGGCGGAGCTGTCGGCCTCGCTGGCGCACGAGATCAAGAACCCGCTGGCCTCCATCCGCAGCGCCACCGAGCAGCTTACCGGCGGCGGGGTGGACCCGGAGGACCGCCGCGTGCTGGGCGAGCTGGTGGTGCGCGAGTCCGACCGGCTGAGCCGCCTGCTGACGGAGTTCATCGACTTCGCCCGCGCCCGGATGCGCGCGCCGGAGCGGCTGGAGCTGGCGCGGGTGGTGCGGCACGCGGTGGACGTGGTGAAGGCGCACCCGCAGGCCCGCGGCGTGGAGGTCTCCTTCGCGGTGGAGGCGAACGCCGCGGGCGTGGAGGTGCGCGGCGACGAGGACCTGCTGCACCGCGCGGTGCTGAACCTGGCGCTGAACGCGGTGCAGTGGGCGGGGCCCGGCGGACAGGTGGACGTGCGGGTGGACGCGCTGGAGACGGACCTGCTGGCCCCCAGCCACGGCGCCGCGCCCGCGCTGCGCGTGCGCGTGAGCGACACGGGGCCGGGCGTGCCGGTGGAGAGCGCCGACCACGTCTTCGACCCGTTCTTCACCCTGCGCCCGGGCGGCACGGGGCTGGGGCTGGCGCTGGTGCAGCGCGCGGCGGATGCGCACGGCGGCGCCGTGTTCGTGGACCAGCCCCGCGGCGACGGCTGGGGCGCCACCTTCGCATTCTACCTCCCCGCGCTCCCGTCGGCGGATGCGGACGATGGCAGAGGCGGGGAGGAGACGGCGGTCGGGGTGGAGCGGGAGGAGCGGTAGGGGGGCCTCACCCGGCGGGGGCCCCTCCCGCAAACTGCGTGAGTGCGAGGGGCGGCAGGCTTCACCCCCGGGGGCCCTCACCCGCGGCCTGAGAGCCGCACCCTCTCCCGCAAACTGCGCGGGAGAGGGTGTACACCCCGGTTTCCGGCGCGTGGGATCATCGATTCGCGATCCGGGACTGCAGTTCTCCCCCTCTCCTCGCGCGGTTTGCGAGGGGAGGGGGCCGGGGGGAGGCGCCCCGCCCGAATGCGCCGTCGCGTCTGGCGCCACAGTTGCCGTCTGT
>DATAAG010000155.1:0-3380 GCA_036260235.1 Longimicrobium sp. | reverse complement strand
AAACTCCCCCTCTCCGCGAGGAACGAGCGGGAGGGGGCCGGGGGGAGGGGCCCTCGGCGCGGCTCGCACCGGACTTTCCATTCCTTTGTTTTCAACGGTAGGCACACCCGTTGAGGACTCGGGAAACAATGGGGATCCGGGGGATAGAAAGCGCCGGCGGACGAACGGTCGTCCACCGGCGCGCATGCCGTCTCGCGTGATTCTCAGCCCGCCGTTTGGGGCCAGCCGTGGTGCAGGTAGCCGATCAGCGGCCCGTCCGGCGTGGAGTAGAGCTCGATGCGGTGCCGCAGCCCGCCTTCCGCCAGCGCCGCGGAAAGCTCCGCGAGCAGCTGCAGCGCGGCCGCCCGATCGACGTCGTCGATGGTCCCGGAGAACACCCGGGTGCTCCCCTGCCCCGCATCCATGTGCAGCGACACGGGGCCGGGATCGGAGCGGAGCACGTACGAGCCGTCGTACCCCGACTGCCAGAGCTTGACCGGCCACGAACAGCGCCCCAGCACCCCCTCCAGGTGCCCCAGCCCCTCCGGCGCGACCACCTCTCCGCAGAACCACAGCTCGTCCATCTCACTCACGCACTCACGCACTCACGCACTGACGCACTCCTACTCGAGCACGATCAGCGTCGCCCCCTTGTCCACCGTCTGCCCGGCCTGCACGAAGATGCTGGCCACCACGCCGTCCGCGGGCGCCTTGAGCTCGTTCTCCATCTTCATCGCCTCCACCACGACGACGCCCTGGCCCGCGCGCACCGTCTGCCCCACCTCCACCTCCACCCGCAGCACCAGCCCGGGCATGGGCGCGGTGATGGTCTTCTCCGCAGTGTCGGCGCCGGCGCCGGTCATCTCGCGGATGGTGCGCGTGCGCTCGTCCACCGCGTCGGCCGCGAACCGCTCCGCGCCGACGGCGATGCTCCACCGGCCGCGGCGGTCGCCGGGCGTGGCGGTGAGCGCGTACGAGCGGCCGTCCACCAGCAGGTGGCGCGTCTGCGTGCCCGGCAGGTTGGCCAGCTGCGCCTCCACCGGCGTGCCGTCGACCACGGGCTCGGCGCCGGTGAGGTCCACCTCGATCTCGCGGCCGGCGATGGTGACGAAGTAGCGCATTCAATCGAAGCGGGTTCGGGTCACGGGGCCGGGGAAGGTGCTTCGCCACGGGCGCGGCCGCAACCCCGCACGCGGGCGGCCATTCCCTGCTCCCACATCACGTAACAGTTGACACGCACGATAGCCGACGTAATCAATGCGGCATCCCATCCCCCCATTGACCCCTGGAGGCGCCATGAAAAAGCTCAGGCTGGAGCTGGATACGCTGCAGGTGGACTCCTTCGCCACCCTGCCGGACCACGCGGAAGGCATCGGCACGGTGGAAGGCCACAGCGGGCCGATCCTCTGCAACCCGGCGAACCCCACCATGCCACGTGACCGCACAACGGTGATCTCGTTCGTGCACCCCTGCGGCGGCGGCAACCCGAGCCACGGGCCGGGTGAGTGCACCAAGCTGGAGTCGTGCATCGGCGGCTGCCCCGTCTCCGCCGGCTGCCCCACGTACGACAACAACTGCCCGTCGCACGTGTTCTGTCCGGATCCCACCATCGACACGACCATCATCACCAGGTAGCCCCTCCCCCCAGACACCCATTCACGACACCAGGGAGACGTACGATGCGAAAGCTGAGGATGGACCTCGACCAGCTGCGGGTGGAATCGTTCGTGACGGACGATGCCGGCGGCGCGAACGGCGGCACCGTGTTCGGCCACGAGTCGGAGGGGTGCCGGCAGATCCCGCCGGGGCTGATCCGCAAGACGCACGACAACTCGTGCTTCGTGGCCTCGTGCAACGGCAACGGCTCGTGCTTCGACTGCAGCATCCAGATCTCGTGCTGGGGATGCAACACGCCGCTCTGCCCGCCGGGCCACCCCATCGACAAGACCTTCGACCGCGAGTGCGAGACGGTGTAGCCGCGCCGGACACGCGAAAGCCGCCGGACCCGGAGAGCCGGCGGCTTTCGCGTTCCTGGGATCGAGACGTCCGGCGTCAGGAGTCGATCGCGGCCAGCAGCGCGACGGTCTCCACGTGCGCCGTCTGCGGGAAGAGGTCGAAGGAGCGGACGGATTCCAGCCGGTACGCCGCGCCCATCCGCTTCAGGTCGCGCGCGAGGGTGGCGGGGTTGCAGGAGACGTAGATGATGCGCTTCGCCGGCATCGCAGCCAGCGCGTCCGCCGCCTCCGCCGCGATCCCGGCGCGCGGCGGGTTCAGGATCACCAGGTCCGCGGGCAGGTGCTCGCCGATGAGCGCCTCCACCGGCCCCTCCACGAAGACGGCGCCCTCCGGCGCGCTCCGCCGCGCCTCCGCCACGGCGTCGGGGTCCAGCTCGATCCCCGTGACGATCGCCCCAGCGCGCGCCAGCCGCCGCGCGTGCAGCCCGATGCCGCAGTAGGCGTCCACCACGTTCAGCCCCGCGACGTCCCCCACGAGGCCGGCGACGTGCGCCTCCAGCAGCGCGGCGGCGGCGCGGTTCACCTGCAGGAACGCGGCGCCGCTCAGCTCCACCGTCTCGTCGCCCCACGTCTCCGGCAGCCCCGGCGCGCCGGCGACCAGCTCGGGGTCCGCGTCGCGCGGGCGGTGCCAGACGGAGACCAGGCCGGGAACCGCGTCGATCAGCTCCTGCGGCCGCCCCGGCAGGAAGCCGCCCTCCACCAGGAGCGACACCTCGCCCGCCGCGTTCGTCCGCAGCGTGAGCCGCAGCCGCTCGCCGGAGGGAAGGCGGCGCGCGTCGGGGCCCCAGTGCGCGCGGATGCCGTCCCACACCCGTCCGATCGCCTCCTCGAACAGGAGGCAGCCGCCGTCCAGGTCCACGACCACGTCCGGCTCGCCGATGGCGTGAAAGCCGGCCGCCACCCGCCCGTGCTCCATCCGCCGCAGCGCGAACGAGACGCGGTTGCGGTAGCGGAGCTCGCCCGGCGACGGCACCACCTCCGGCGCCTCCACCTGCAACCCGCCGATGCGGGTGAGGGCATCCGCCACGATGCGCGCCTTGGCCCGCAGCTGCGCGTCGTACGGCATGTGCTCCAGCGTGCACCCGCCGCAGCGCGCGTAGAACGGGCACGGCGCGTCGCGCCGCTCCGGCGACGGCTCCAGCACGCGCAGCAGCCGCCCCCGCGTCCACCGCTCCTTCTTCTCTGTCAGGACGATCTCCGCCAGGTCGCCCGGCGCGGTGCGGTGCACAAAGGTCACCCGCCCGTCCGGCAGCCGCCCCACCCCTTCCCCGCCCGCGGCGATGGAGTCGATGCGCACCGTGACGGGCGCGGGCGGCCGCCGCGGGGCATCCTCCCGGCCCCGTCCACCCCGGCCGCCGCGTCCCCGCCCGCGCGGCCCGCGCCCCT
>DATAAG010000154.1:0-9331 GCA_036260235.1 Longimicrobium sp. | reverse complement strand
CCAAACCTCACCCTAGCCTTGTCTTCCTGAGGGAGGCGCCGCGCCTGCCCTGGCGTTCACACCGCACTCTGGCGCCGACCGAAGGATCTCGCCGGCAGAGCCGAGGGGCTGGCTTGGTACCGCGGAAGCCAAGCCCCTCGGCTCTGCCGGCGAGATCCTTCGGTCGGCGCCAGAGTGCGGTGTGAACGCCAGGGCAGGCGCGGCGCCTCCCTCAGGAAGACAAGGCTAGGGTGAGGTTTGGCAACACCCTCTCAGCCTCAGGAAAACAAGCCTCGCAGGAGGTTTGGCAACACCCTTCCGAGCGGGGACGTTCGGCCGGAGAGGAGGCCGCACGATGTTCGACCATCGGATGCTGGGCATTCCCAGCCGGGCGGGGAAGCCACTGGTGGAGCTGCGCCTGCCGCTGGGCTGGGGGCGCGACTCGGGCGTGCCTTCGCGGGTGGCGGACGTGGGCGCGCCGGTGCTCACGCACGTCACCGTCTACTCGGCCGCGGAGGCCGCGGCGATCAACGCGCGCTACCGCGAGCAGGCGGAGCGGACGCTGCGCGAGAAGATCGCGGCGCAGGGTCCGGACTACCCCACGCGCCACCTGGAAGAGCTCGCCCTGCAGACGGCGGCGCAGGTGGACCACCTGCTGGAGGCCATCCGGGCGGACGGCTACTTCTCCAGCTGGGTGCTGGTGGAATCCGCCACGATCGACTGACCGCGGTTGCGTCGGATGGGGGCGCGGCCGAAGATGAGGTGTCCGCGCCGCCATCTCCCTGAACCGTCCGCCCCGTGCCCGGTCCCGCGTACCGCATCCACACGCCTCGGCTGGTGCTCCGCTGCTGGCAGCCGCAGGACGCGCCGCTGCTGGCGGAGGCCATTGCCGTCAGCCTGGACCACCTGCGCCCCTGGATGCCGTGGGCGCACCACGAGCCGGAGGGGCTGGACGCCAAGGTGCAGCGCCTGCGCGGCTTCCGCGGCCAGTTCGACCTGGACCAGGACTACATCTACGCCATCTTCAGCCCCGACGAGCGCGAGGTGATCGGCGGGACGGGGCTGCACCCGCGGGTGGGCCCGGGCGCGTGCGAGATCGGCTACTGGATCAGCGCGCGGCACGTCGGGAACGGCTACGCCACGGAGGCCGCGGCGGCGCTCACCCGCGTGGGGTTCGAGGTCAACGCGCTGGAGCGGCTGGAGATCCGCTGCGATCCCGTGAACGCGCGCAGCGCCGCCGTGCCGCGCAAGCTGGGCTACACGCACCAGGATACGCGCCTCGCCCTGGTCGACGGCACGTCCCGCGAGACGATGATCTGGGCCCTCTTCGCCGGCGAGTACCGCGAGTCGCACGCGGCGGCCGCGCAGGTGGAGGCGTTCGACGCGGGCGGCGTCCGGGTGCTGTAGCGGGCGCGTTCATCCATCAACGGAAACCGCATGACGATTCACATTCGCGCCGCGGCTGTCGGGGTCGCGGCGTTCCTGCTATCCTCCGGCCTCGCCGCCTGCGTGCCGCAGGCACCATCGCCCGTGCCGGGCGCACCGCGAGAGGAGAGGGCAGTGAGAAATCGCGCGAGCGGGACGTTCGAGGTGAAGCTGACGCCGCTGGATTCGGAGGGGGTGCCGGGGCGGATGTCGATCGACAAGCAGTTCCACGGCGACCTGCAGGGCACCAGCAGGGGCCAGATGCTGGCCGCGATGACGGGCGTCGAGGGCTCCGCCGGATACGTGGCGATCGAGGAAGTGACGGGGACGCTGGCCGGCCGCAGCGGCACCTTCGTGCTGCAGCACAGCGGCATCATGAACCGCGGCGCGCCCACGCTCACCATCACCGTGGTCCCCGATTCCGGCACCGGGGAGCTGGCGGGGCTGGAGGGGACGATGACGATCGAGATCGTGAACGGACAGCACTCGTACGCGTTCGAGTACACCCTGCGGGCGACGAGCTGAACGTGGCGAGGATCGTTGCGCTGGAGCACGTGCAGCTGGCCATGCCCGCCGGCGAGGAGGCCGCCGCGCGGCGCTTCTACGGCGAGGTGCTGGGGCTCGCGGAGATCGCCAAGCCGCCGAGGCTGGCGGCCCGCGGCGGCGCGTGGTTCGGGGAGGGCGCGGTGCAGGTGCACCTGGGGGTGGAGCAGGACTTCCGGCCCGCCAGGAAGGCGCATCCCGCGTTCCGCGTGCAGGACCTGGACGCGCTGGCGGCGCGGTGCGAGGCCGCGGGCCACGCCCCCACGTGGGACGCCGACCTGCTTGGCTATCGCCACTTCTACGTCGCCGACCCGTTCGGCAACCGGCTGGAGTTCCTGGAGCCGTACGGCGGTTCCTGAGCGGATCGGCCGTTGCCTCTCCGTCACGGGCACCGGGGAGGGCGAGCGGATTCCCGTGCGGGCCGCCGCGCCCTCACCGGGGGCGCACCACGCGCCCACCTCCCCCAAAAACGCTGGAGGAGGTTGACCTGCTCCGACATCCTGGTGGGAGCAGGGACTTTCGTTTTGCAGCGCAGGCACGGCCGTGCAGAACCTCGAAGGACGGCCATGATCTGAGAGTGTGTTAAAGAATTGGTCTCGGACAAAGAGCATTGTTTTCCTGAGGGAGCGCACACCCGGAACCATCTGCCGCACAGCAGCTTGCGCGCGGCCGAAGGATCTGGCCGGCACAACCGCGGGGCTGGACTCGTGCCTCCCGGCCAGCCCCGCACCCGGGCACGGTAGATCCTTCGGTCGGCGCCCTGGGCTCGTGGTAACGAACAGCCCAGCGCGGCGCCTCCCTCAGGGAATCAAATCCACGCGTGCGATTCTCAAACACGCTCTGAGAGACCCGTGAGATCACTTCCACGCCTGGTGCGCGACGCCGGCAGGCGGCTGCTGGGGCGGGGGACGGACCACCGCTCCATCTTCACCCGCATCTACCGCCACAACAGCTGGGGGAGCGCGGAGTCGGTTTCCGGGCCCGGCTCCACGCGCGAGCGCGGCGCCGACTTTCGCGACGACCTGGTCGCCCTGCTGCGGCGGCTGGACGCCCGCGTGCTGCTGGACGCGCCCTGCGGCGACTTCAACTGGATGGCGGAGGTGGTGGAGAGCGTGGACGAGTACGTAGGCGTGGACGTGGTGCGGGAGCTGATCGCGCGGAACGTCCGCCGGTACGCCGCACCGGGACGGCGCTTCGCCTGCGCCGACGTCACCGCCGACCCGCTGCCGCGGGCGGACGTGATCCTGTGCCGCGACTGCCTGGTGCACTTCTCCTTCGCCGACGCGTGGGCGGCGCTGGCGAACTTTCGCCGCACCGGCTCGCGCTGGCTGCTGGCCACCACGTTCGTGGAGCGGGAGTCCAACGAAGACATCCGCACGGGCGGCTGGCGCACGCTGAACCTGCAGGCGGCGCCGTTCCGCTTTCCGCCGCCGGTGAGCGTGATCGACGAGCGGTGCCTGCACACCGGCGGCATCTACCGTGACAAGCGGCTGGCGCTGTGGGCGCTGGATTCGCTGCCGGCCGGGCCGGCACCCTCCTGAGGCGGTATCCTGGACGAAGAAGCCGTCGATCGGCTGTCAGGGCGGAAGCGGCGGCGCGGACACCGAAAACACGCTTGACGCCATCCGGCGTAAGACGTAGGTTGCGGTCCGTCCACTTTGGTGCTGGATTCCGCCGGCGCGGCGCATCACCAACCGACCTTCCCATCCTGCCATGCAACAGATCAAGGGCGCCATCCTGAAGAGCCGCCTGGCCTTCGTGGAGCAGCACTGGGGCCGCGAAGGGCTGGAGCGGGTGCTCGCGTCGCTGCCGGAGGAGGACCAGCGGGCGCTGCGCACGCTGCTCACCGTGAAGTGGTACCCGTTCCCGCTGGGGGAGCGGCTGGACGCCGCCATCGTGAACGTGCTGGGCGAGGGACGCGCCGAGGTGTTCGAGCGGCTGGGCGCCGCCTCGGCGGACGTGAACCTGTCCACGGTGCACAAGCAGTTCCTCACCCCCGGGCGGCCGCACGTCTTCCTGGGCAAGGCGCCGCAGATCTACGGCTTCTACTACGAGACGGGGCGGCGCACCTACGAGCAGACGGGCGAGCGGTCGGGGGTGATGACCACGTACGAGGCGGAGACGTTCAGCGTCCCCGACTGCATGACGGTGATCGGCTGGTACCGGCGCGCGCTGGAACTGTGCGGCGCGAGCAACGTGCGCATCGACGAGGAGGAGTGCCGCGCCCGCGGCGGCGCCGTCTGCCGCTACAACATCCGCTGGGAAGACGCGCCGGCGTAGAGCAGCCCGCCTGGCGCGGGAAAGAGCGGTTTCGCGCCGAGGCGCAAATGCGAAGGAACGGGCGCAGAGAGCGGGCATTGCTTCTCTGCGTCCTTTGTTTTCTGCCCCGGGTCCGCTTCGCGAAGCCGCCCTGTCGCCTCTGCCCGCGGAGTCGGAGCGGGCGCTCGGGAGCCGGCTGCTACCGGCGTGGGCGCAGGTGCTTCAGCAGTGCCGGGGGAACGTGGCTTGCCTATGGACACACTTCCGCCACCGGAAGGGTCCAGGGGTGTCACGATGCAGGCGCAGGTAGTACCCGACGAACTGCCGTTCCGTACCGCCACGCTGTCGCCGGACGAGGCGCTGGGCGGGCTTTCCGCGCCCGAGCTGGTGGAGCGCCTGGGCGCGCTGCAGGCCGTCACCGAGGCCGCGCTCGCGCACCTGCCGCTGCACGAGCTGCTGGATGCGCTGCTGACGCGCGTGCGGGTGCTGCTGCGCACGGACACCGCAACCGTGCTCCTCTGCTCCGGGCGCGGGGACCGGCTGGTGGTCCGTGCCTCGCAGGGGCTGGAGGAAGTGGTGGAGGACGAGATCTCCGTCCCGATGGGGAAGGGGCTCGCCGGAACCGTGGCGGTGTACGGCCGCCCGGTCATCGTGGACGACGTGTCGCGCGTGGAGGTGGTCAGCCAGCGGCTGCGCCGGCTGAGCTCCATGATGGTGGCCCCGATGACGGTGGAGGGGAGACTGGTGGGCGTGCTGCACGCGGGAAGCGTGGCGCCGCGCGCGTTCACCGACGCGGAGCTGCACCTGCTGCAGGTGGTGGCGGACCGCGTTGCGCTGGCGATCAAGAAGACGCTCCTCTTCGACGACATGCAACGCGAGCTCGTGCTGCGCCGCAAGCGCGAAGCCGAGCTGCGGGAGAGCGAGCGCCGCTTCCGGCTGCTGGTGGAGGGGGTGGAGGAGTACGCCATCTTCATGCTGGATCCGGAAGGCCGCATCGCCAGCTGGAACCCGGGGGCGGAGCGGATCAAGGGATGGACGGCGGAAGAGGCGGTGGGCCGCCACTTCTCCCTCTTCTACCGGCCGGAGGAGGTGGCGCGCGGGTACCCGCAGTACGAGCTGGAGGTGGCGGCGCGGGAGGGCCGGTACGAGGACGAGGGGTGGCGGGTGCGCAAGGACGGCTCGCACTTCTGGGCGAACGTGGTGATCACCGCGCTGCACGAAGGGCCGGAACTGGTGGGCTTCGCCAAGATCACGCGGGACCTTACCGAGCGCAGGCGTGCGGAGCAGCACCGCGAGGAGCTGCTGGTGCGCGAGCGGGAGGCACGGCTGGCCGCGGAGGCCGCGGTCCGCGCCAGGACCGAGTTCCTGGCGGTGATGTCGCACGAGCTCCGCACCCCGCTCACGGCGGTGCTGGGCTACGCGGACCTGCTGCTCGCGGGGATCCCGGAGCCCCTGGGCGCCGGCAGCGCCGCTTCCGTGCAGCGGATCGTGGTGTCCGCGCGGCACCTGCTGTCGGTGATCGAGGAGATCCTGGACTACGTCAGCATGGAAGCCGGGGTGGGCTCCCCGCGGCGCGAGCACGTGGACCTGGCGCAGCTCGCCCGCGAGGCCGCGGTCCTGGTGGCGCCGCAGGCCGGGAGCAAGGGGCTGGACGTGCAGCTGGACCTTCCCGCCGCGCCGCTGGCCGCGGTGACGGACGCGGGAAAGGCCCGGCAGGTGCTCGCGGCACTCCTCTCCAACGCCGTGGCGTTCACGCGGCGCGGCCACGTGCGGGTGGAGCTGGCCGCGGCGGGCGGGCACGCGCATTTCCGGGTGCGGGACACGGGGATCGGCATTGCGCCGGAGCACCTGGAGCCGATCTTCGAGCCGTTCTGGCAGGTGGAGCAATCCCCCACCCGCGTCGTGGGGGGCACGGGGCTGGGGCTGGCCGTGGCCCGGCGGCTGGCGGAAACGCTCGGCGGCACCCTCGAGGTGGAGAGCGAGCCCCACGCCGGCAGCACCTTCACCTTCACGCTCCCGCTGCAGCCGCTTCCCGGTGACGGTGCGGCGACACCCCCTCCGCCGGCGAGCTCGCCCGCGGAGGGCGATCCGCCCGGGGACGGATAGCGGCCCGGCAGGGAGCGCGGACGGTTGCGGACGGCCGGGCGCAGGCGCGTCCTGGAATCCTCCGTCCTCTCCTTCCGGTCCGCGTGTGACGGCAGCCCCCTGCCGGCCGTGTTTACACCTGCCACGGTCGGCCGTAGCTTCAGACGTACCGCCCGGCCCGTCCCACGGGCGGAAATCCGCGCCACACCCCTCGCCGGAGCGCTCGCATGACGACGTGGATCATCCTGGCCGTCCTCGCCCTCCTCGCCATCGCCGTGATCGGGCTGTACAACCGGCTGGTGGCGCTGCGCCTGCGCGCGCAGAACGCCTGGTCGGACATCGACGTGCAGCTCAAGCGGCGCGCGGACCTGGTGCCCAACCTGGTGGAGACGGTCCGGGGCTACGCCGCGCACGAGAGCGAGACGCTGGCGGCCGTCACCGAGGCCCGCACCCGCGCCGTCGCGGCGCAGGGCGCCAGCCCGGCGGAGCGGGCGGAGGCGGAGGCGGGGCTCACGGCCGCGCTGCGCGGGCTGACGGTCGCCGTCGAAGCGTATCCGCAGCTGCAGGCCTCCGGCGGCTTTCGCGACCTGCAGGCGCAGCTGGGCTCCATCGAAGAGGCGGTGCAGAACGCCCGGCGCTACTACAACGCCGTGGTGCGCGACCTGAACACCGCCATCATGACCTTTCCCAGCAACCTGCTGGCCGGCCCCATGGGCTTTCAGCCGCGCGAGTTCTTCGAGGCGTCGGTCTCGGAGCGCGAGGTGCCGAAGGTCAGCTTCTAGCTCCGCGGCGGGGGCGGCCGCCCGGCCGCCCCGCATTCCCTCCACCGCAGGCATCCCCATGCGCCGCGCACTCCTCCTCATCGGCGCTCTGCTGCTGGCGGCGGCGCCGCCGGCGGACGCGCAGCACGACAGCAGCATCGTCATCCGCAGCTTCGACACGGAGCTGCGGGTGAGCCGGGACGGCACCCTGGACGTCACCGAGTCGCTGCGCCTGGCCTTCCACGGCCGCTGGAACGGCATCATCCGCGACCTCTCGCTCAACCACCACACCGCGCAGGGGCGGCGCGAAAAGCTGGACGTGGAGGTGGTGAGCATCACCGACGAGCGGGGCCAGCCGCTGCGCGTGGAGCACGGGGGCGCGGACGACTCGTGGGTGCGGCGGATGAAGATCTGGATCCCCGGGGCGCACGACGCGGAGCGCACCGTGGTCGTCCGCTACCGGGTGAAGAACGCCATCCGCTTCTTCTTCGCCCGCGACACCGTCCCGGACTTCGACGAGCTGTACTGGAACGCCACGGGGAACGAGTGGACGATGCCGATCGAGCGCGCCAGCGCCCGCATCGTCCTTCCCGGCAGCATCCGCCCCACGCGGATGGCCGTGTACACGGGATACGAGGGCGCGACGGACCGGGACGCGGAGATCGCGGTGGACGAGGCGCGGGGGACCGTCACCTTCACCACCACGGACGAGCTGGACCCGGGGGAGGGAATGACCGTCGCGGCGGGGTGGCCGGCGGGGGCCGTGACCTCGCGCCCCACGCAGGCGCAGCACCGCCGCGCGGAGGCCATGCGGCTGTGGCCGCTGGGGCTGCCCCTGCTGGCCTTCGTCCTGGCGCTGCGCGCGTGGCGGCGGAAGGGCCGCGACCCCAGGGCGCAGTCGATCATGGTGTGCTACGAGCCGCCGGACGGGATGACGCCGGCGGAGGTCGGCACGCTGATCGACCACGAGGCGGAGATGCACGACATCACCGCCACCCTGGTGGACCTGGCGGTGCGCGGGTACGTGGGGATCGAGGAGCGCGAGAGCAAGCACCTGCTGGGGCTGATCACCAGCCGCGAGTACGTCTTTCACCTCCGCAAGCCCCGGGACGAGTGGGGCGGCCTGGCGGAGCACGAGCGGCGCTTCCTGGACGCGCTCTTCCGCAGCGCGGCCGGCTCCGGCGCGGCGTGGGAGGAGATCCGCGCCACCTTCGCGGAGGCCGCGCGGGTGCGGGAGGCCGGCGGCGACTTCGACCGCGAGGCGTTCTCGCAGCGGCTGGCCCGGGCGGGAACGCGCGAGACGGAGACGGTGCGGCTGTCGGAGCTCACCAACCGCTTCTACAAGTCGCTCCCGGGGATCCGCGACGCCATCTACGAGAGCCTGGTGCGCCGCGGCTACTACGTGCACCGTCCCGACCAGGTGAAGGGGACGTGGATCGGGCTGGGGATCGGCGTGCTGGTGCTGGGGCTGGTGGCGGCGGGGTTCTCGGCGGAGCAGTCGTTCGCGTGGATGGCCACGTGGGCGCTGGTGGTGGGGGCGATCGCCAGCGCCGTCGTGCTGATCGTCTTCGGGCTGGTGATGCCGGCGCGGACGCACGCGGGGGCGCGGGCGCGGGAGGCGGCGCTGGGGTTCCGCGAGTTCCTGTGCCGGGTGGAGAGCGACCGGTACCAGCGGATGATCACCTCGCCGGAGATGTTCGAGCGCTTTCTGCCGCACGCCATGGCGTTCCGGGTGGAGGAGCGCTGGGCGAAGGCGTTCGACGACCTGTACACGGAGCCGCCGGAGTGGTACAGCGGCAGCGGCTACGGCCACTTCCGCGCGTCCAGCTTTACGCGCAGCATGAGCAACCTGTCGCAGACGGCGGGGAGCACCATGTCGTCCAGCCCCAGCTCGTCGGGCTCCGGCGGCGGCGGGTCCAGCGGCGGCGGCAGCGGCGGCGGCGGCGGGAGCGGGTTCTGAGGGGCGGGGGCTGGATTCGGCGCGTGGGCTGAGCGATCGAGGCCGCGGGCCGGCGTCCCGGCCTCCCGTCGCTGCGCGACGGGAGGCCCTCTCCCCCGCCGCCTGCGCCGCTCGTTCCTCGCGGCACGGCGGCGACCCCTCCCCCAACCCCGGGGGAGGGGTTTCTACAGCGGGTTCCGTGCGTGGAGCGACCCTCCAGCACGGGTGAGTAGATCCTTCGCCGGGCGCCAGAGCGCCCTGTGCGGACCGGGATCACCCGCTCAGGCGTGGGGCCCGCGTCGATGCGCGATGTCGATCCGCATCACCTCACGACCCCCAC
>DATAAG010000153.1:0-7188 GCA_036260235.1 Longimicrobium sp. | reverse complement strand
CCGCTTCGCGTCTGGCTGAGAAATCCGTTGCTCTGCGCGTCAGCGCGTGCTACTTTTTGGCACAGCAATGGAGATGGTGATGAAGAAGGATCGGCGCAGGCGGGCGGCAAAATCATCCCTCGCGTCGCTGTTCCCCTCGATGGCGATGGCGCGGCTGGTCGTGTTCTTCGCCGTCCATCCGGGCGGCCGCTACCACGTCCGCGAGCTCAGCCGCACCACCCGTCTTTCCAGCGCGTCGCTGCAGCACGAGCTCCGGCGGCTGGCCGAGATGGGGGCCCTGCGCCGGGAGGACGAGGGAAGCCGCGCGTACTATCGGGCCGACGAGTCGCATCCATCGTGGCGTGCCTGGGTGCTCCTGCTGCGCTCCAGCGCCCGCCCGGCCGACGTGCTGCGCGAAGCGCTGGTGGATGCGCCCGGCCTTGATGCGGCTTTCGTCTTCGGATCGTCGGCGCGCGGAGACGCACGGGCGGACAGCGACGTGGACGTGTTCCTGGTGGGAACGGATGAGGCCCGTGCCGCGGCGGGACGGCGGCTGTCCGAAGCCGAACTGCTGGTGGGACGGGCGCTGGACGTGATCGGCTACGAGCCAGAGGAGCTGGCCGCCCGCATCCGTTCAGGTAACGCGTTCATCCGTCGCGTCCTCGCCGAGCCGCGTGAATGGGTTCGCGGGGATCTCGAGCTTGCCGGGCTGCCGGAGGCCGCGTGAATCCACGCATCCAGATCATGCTGGACAGCCGGCAGATCGAAGCGGTCTCGCCTGCCCCAGGCGAGGTGGAGGGGATGTGGTCGAAAGCGGTGCGCACGCTCGGCAGCACAACGCTCGATGGGCTGGATCCCGACGCACGATTCACGTTGCTCTACCAGGCGGCGCTGCGGGCCGCCACGGCGGTGATCCGCTCCGCCGGCTTCCGTGTCCGCGGCGACGCGCACCATCACCACACCTTCGGCGCTGTCGCCGCGCTGGACCTGGGGGACCTGTCGGATGCCGGCCGGGACCTGAACGTCATCCGGCAGAAGCGGCATCAGGCGATCTACGATTGGGAAACGGCGCTGGGTGAGCACGATATCGCCCAGCTCCGCGCGGCCACCCGCGCGCTGTTCGCACACGCTCACCGACAGCTGCGCGCCGGGCACCCGGCGATTCAGCCCCTCCCGCACGATCCCGCCTTACCCGGAGCGGACCCACGATGAACACCGTCCTGTCTACGCCGCAGAGTGCGCTGCCTCCCCTGAACGTGGTGCGGAAGGGTCCGCTGCCGTGGCTGCTCGGGATGGCGTGCGCGGTGATCGTGGTGGCGGGGCTGCGGGCGGCGTCGGGGATCCTGAACCCGATGCTGATGGCCGGGTTCCTGGCCCTCCTCTTTCAGCCGATGACCCGCAGGCTGCGGCGGTGGGGGATGGCGGGCGGGCTGGCGGTGGGGCTGGTGGTGCTGGCGGTGGTGCTGGGCGGCCTGCTGCTGGTGGCGTTCGTGGGCGTGTCGCTGCGCCAGCTGGCGCTCAAGATCCCGCAGTACGGCGACCGGCTCTCCGGGCTGATCGAATCGCTCTCCGCCCGGCTGCAGCAGGAGGGGATCGACGCGGGCGCGTACATGGCGTCGGCGCTGGAGGGGCCGCAGGTGGGGCGGGCGGTGCTGAGCGCGTCGGGCGCCATCGCCAGCGGGCTGAGCAACCTGGCGCTCACCTTCTTCATCTTCGCCTTCATGCTGGGCGGCATGTGGGAGCTGGAGCGGCGCGCCAGCAAGCGCTCCCGCGACCACAGCCCGCTGGCGGCACGGTTCCTGGCGTTCAGCGAGACCATCCGCGGCTACATGGGGGTGCGGGCGGTGCTGGGGCTGATCGCGGCGGTGCTGGACTACGTGCTGCTGGCCGCGCTGGGCGTGGACTACGCGCTGCTGTGGGGCGTGCTCTCGTTCCTGCTGAGCTTCGTCCCCAACATCGGCTTCACGCTCTCGCTGATTCCGCCCACCCTGCTGGCGCTGGTGGAGAAGGGGTGGGTGCCCGCGGTGATCGTCCTGGTGGGGTACCAGGTGATCAACAACGTGATCGACAACGTGATCGGCCCGCGCTTCGTGGGGCGGGAGATGAAGATCTCGGCGCTGCTCAGCTTCCTGTCCGTGATCTTCTGGGCGTGGGTGCTGGGGGCGACGGGGGCGATCCTGGCCGTGCCGCTCACGGTGCTCATCCGCGACCTGGCCTTCGGCCCGGCGGCGGACGCGCCGGACATCGGGCGCCCGCAGCCGGTGACGTCATCCACGGTGCCCATGCCGCCATCCGGGGAACCGCCCGGGCCACCGCAGCGTGCGGTGGACGCGTTCGGGGGGAGACCGGCGGCCGGGGCGGACGATCCGGTGGTGCGCGCGGGTGACGGGGTGAACGGGTGATGGATTCGCCGATCGCGCCTCTCCGGGGCGAATGATGCCCCTTGCGAAAGTGAACCGGGAATCGCCGCGCCCGCGCCGGAGCGACTGAAGTCGCCGCTGGAAATTCGCAAAGTCCGCCTGCGCGGACTCGCGGCGGCGGGATCGCGCGCGAATCAAGTCACCAGGTGGGGCGAGTAGCTTCCTCGCCGGTGCCAGACTTCCTGCGACGGGAAAGTGACGGCCGGCGCCTCCTTCGGAAGGACAGAGCGGTGCGTGCCGCCGCGAGGCCGTTGAAGCCCCGTTCCGCGAGCGCAAGCGAGCGGGGACGGGGCTTATGGCTGTCCCAGCGGCGGGTTTGCCCGCCCCGGCGCGGGGGCCTGATCCGGGGCCGGCGGCGCATCCCCGGCCGGTACCTGATCCGCATCGTTCGGCCTCGCCGCGGGGCGCGCACCCCTGGCGCGGACGGTGAGCTCCTCCAGCAGGCGGCGGGCGGTGGAGTGCGCCAGGTCCACCACGGACGCCTGCCGGCCGCCGGCCGCCGTGTCCACCACCAGCGTGGAAAGGCCCAGGCGCCGCTGGAACATCGTCTCGCGGACGTGCAGCGTCTGCAGCTTGCGGTCGGGGACGATCCAGGTGATGCGGTTCATCACGCCGCTGCGCGCCATCACGTACCCCGGCGGCAGCGCCCACCCGCGGTTCTGGTACTGCCACCGCGCCATCACCCACAGCAGCGGAAGAAAGACGGCCACGTACGGCGCCAGCATGCCGCCCGGCTGGATCTGCAGCCACCGCGCCACCCAGAACGGCGCCCAGAGGACGAGGAACCAGGCCAGGTAGCGGCGCACCATCCTTCGCTCCGCCCTGGGATGGACGCGCGCGAACTCGGCCGCGTCCACGTCCGCCTCGCCGAAGATGCCGCGCACCAGCCGCCCCACGTCCCTGCGCCGCGCGATGGGCACGAACGCCTCCGCCCCGCCCGCCTGCCCCGGCGACCCGCCCGCCGTCTCGATCATCAGCGAGGCCAGCCCCAGCCAGCGCCGCAGGAAGGTCTCCTCCACGCGGATCGCCTGCACGCGCTGCAGCGGGACGCTGGCCTCGTGCACGGTCAGCAGGCCGTAGCGCTTGCGCATCTCCCCGCCGTCCACGGCCAGGGTGAAGCCGTGGTACCGCACCACCGCCCCGGCGATGGAGATCATCCACCCCAGCAGCAGGAACAGGACGACGGCGACGGCGCCCAGGAGGACCACCGCACCCTCCATCCGCTCGATCGCGGCGTCCGCCGCCGCCTGCACCACGCCGCCGGGAAGGTCGTCGGCGAACTGCAGCAGGCCGGCCAGCGCGGCGGCGATCACGCCCGCCTCGTTGGCCGTGGCTCCGGCGAGAAGCACGTCCCAGGTGGAGAGCCTGGCCAGGGGCGGCGCTGCGGGACGGTGGACGGCATCTGCGACCACCGTCTCCGCGCCGTCCGCATCGGCAGCGGGCGCCGCGGCGGAGGCGTGGGCGCGGCGGCGGGCCAGGAGCTCGCCGCGGAGGGTTTGCGCCTCGCCGATCCCCAGGACGGAGAGGACGGCCTCCGCCTGCAGCCCGGTCCCGGCCGTCTCCACGCGCAGCTCCGCCACGCCGGTCAGGCGCTGCGCCAGGCTCTGCCGCACCTCCACGTTCTGCACGCGCGCCAGGGGGATCACCCGGTTCTGGCGGTTGAGGACGCCGGAGCGCAGCAGCAGCTCGTCGCCGTCCAGCCGCCACCGGTAGAGCGCGTACTTGGCCGCCGCGCCCAGCAGCGCCGGCACCGCCAGCACGATGACGACGATGGGCACCATGCGCGCGATCTCGCCGTCGCCCAGGCCAAAGCCGCCCACCAGCGCCGGCCAGATCATCTGCCGCGCGATGCCGACGGCCGCGAAGCCCAGCGTCAGCGGGTGCAGCCGGCGGCCGTGCTCGTCCAGGCGCTCCGCGGCGGCCGCTTCAGAGGGCATCGTCCGTCCCGCTGAGGTGCGCCAGCCGGTCGCGCAGCGCCTCCGCCTCGCGCTCCGCCAGCCCGGGGATCCCCACCATCGCCCCCACGGTGCCGGCCGTGTAGATGACCACGCCGGCCAGCCCCAGCGCGCGCTCGATCGGCCCCTGCCGCGTGTCGACGTGCTGGATGCGCGAGTGGAGGACGACGGTGACGTGGCGGGTGAGCCAGCCGTGCATCACCCGCACGTCCACCTCACGCACCTGCCAGGTGAAGTGGCGGTACTGCGCCGCGGGGACGTACGCCGTCCAGGCGACCCCCAGCGCGGCGATGGGCGCCATCAGCCAGAGCGGCCAGTCCCAGACAGCCCAGGGGATGAGCATCGACAGCGTCCAGAAGGTCCACCACAGCGCGCTGGTCAGCCGCCAGAGGGTGACGGTGCGCGGGTCCAGGCGGTGCACGGACGCCTGGCGCGGGGGCGCCTGCACCTCGTCCAGCAGGCTCATGCCGGGGTCCGGTCGATCCATCGCCTGGCCAGAAGGTAAGCGGGAACGCTGGCGGCCAGCACCGCCACGGCGTAGAGGCTGTTGCGCGGGTCGCTCCTGGCCATGCCGGCCAGGAAGGCGAGCGAGCCGATCATCGCCAGCCCCGTGGTCCACGGATATCCCCACGCACGATAGGGGCGCGGAGTTTCAGGCTCGCGGCGGCGCAGGACGAACACGCACGCGAACGCCAGCACGTAGTTGGCGACGAAGAAGAACGACAGCACGGCGATGATGGCGTTGAACGTCCCCGTGGCCAGGAAGGCGAGCGCCACCGCCACGCTGGCCGCCAGCGCGCCCGTCGGCGTGCCGCCCTCGTTGACGTTGGACGCGGCGCGGGGAAAGAGGCCGTCCGCGCTCATCGCATAGAGAACGCGGGATCCCATGAGCACCAGCGCGTTCACGGCGCTCAGCAGGGCGACGATGAGGATGACGCGGACGGCGGTGTCGCCGGCGGGGCCCAGCACGGCGCGGGCGGCCGCGGCGGCGGCCAGCGGCTCCCCCGCCAGCGCGGGGAGGGGGACGGCGCGCAAAAAGGCCAGGTTCAGCAGCAGGTAGATGGCGGTGACGGCCAGCACGCCGCCCAGCATGGCGCGCGGGATGTCGCGGCCGGGGTCGCGCACCTCGCCGGAGAAGTAGATGACGCCCGTCCACCCGTCGTAGGTGTAGATGACGCCCTGCAGCGCGACGATGACGGCGGCCAGCAGCGCCGCGCCCTGCGGCACCGCGGCCACCGCGGCCTGCGACGGCGGCGAGACGCGGGGGAGGAGGAGGCACGCGGCCACCAGCGCCAGCAGGACGACCGCCTTGGCCGCGCTGGTGACCGTCTGCGCGGCGCCGGCGGTGCGGATGCCGCGCCACTGCAGCGCGGCGAACCCCACCGTCACCGCCATGGCGACCGGGACCTGGCGCCCCTGCAGCGCGGGCACCAGCGCGCCGGTGTACTCGCCCAGCACCACGGCCACGGCGGCGGCGCTGCCGCAGGTGGCCGCCCAGTCGTTCCACCCCACCAGGAAGCCGGCGTAGCGGCCCAGGGCGCGGCGCGAGAAGACGTACAGGCCGCCGGAGCGCGGCACCATGGCGCCCAGCTCCGCCAGCGACACGGCGCCCAGCATGGCGTAGACGCCGCCCGCGATCCACACGGCCAGGTACAGGCCGGTGGAGGGAAGCTGCTCCGCCACCTGCCCCGGCGTGCGCAGGATCCCCGCGCCGATGGTGTTGCCGATGATGACGGCCAGCCCGAAGGTGACGCCCAGCACGCGCAGCAGCCCGCGCCTGGGCGCGGGCGGCGCGGCGGCATCCGGTCCGGCGGCGGGTGCGACGGAGGACATCGGGAATCAGGATGGGGAGGAGGACCGCGGGGCTCCTGTCGAAGCTAGCCGCGCCACGCTTCACCGCGCCAGCCTCGCAGTGTCTTCGCCGCTTCGCGTCCGGCGGTTGATGCCGATCGCGGAACGGATCAAGGAATCGCGCAGCCCGCCTCCAGGAGCGAATAATGCTCATTGCGAATCAAATCCGGTAACTGCTTCCACCGGAACTCGCCACCACACTCCTGAGGCAGCGGTGCAGTCCGCGAAGGCGGACTTTGCGAATTTCCAGCGGCGACTTCAGTCGCTCCGGCGCGGGCGCGGCGATTCCCGGTTTAGATCCACAAGGGGCATAATTCGCTGCTGGCACATCACCAAGTCCGCCTGCGCGGACTGCGGTCCGCGGGTCTTCGCCAGACAACGCGTCGTCGTACGGGAGCAGAGATGCAGCGCAGAGAACGTACGATCCATCTTGCCCCCGGCGCGCCTGCATCCGTACTGTCACTAACGCACTAACGCACTAACGCACTCCCCAGATGCAGCCGTTCACCATCGATCCCGCCATCCACCGCGCGCAGACGCTCCCGGCGGAGGTCTACGCCTCGCCGGAGTGGTTCGCCGTGCAGAAGGAGCGGGTGTTCGCGCGCAGCTGGCAGCTGGTTCGCGGCGCGGAGCGGGTGAAGGCACCGGGGCACCTGCTGCCGTTCACCCTGCTGGAAGGGACGCTGGACGAGCCGCTGGTGCTCTCCGCCGGCGAGGACGGGGTGCTGCGGTGCCTCTCCAACGTCTGCACCCACCGCGGCACCGTGGTCTGCGAGGGCGAGACGCACGCGAAGCACCTGCGCTGCCGCTACCACGGCCGGCGCTTCGCGCTGGACGGCAGGATGACGCACATGCCGGAGTTCGACGGCGTGGAGAACTTCCCCTCCCCCTCGGACGACCTGCCCCGGCTGCCGCTGCACCGGTGGGGCCCGCTCGCGTTCACCTCCATCGACCCCGCCTGCCCGTTCGACGCGTGGATCGGT
>DATAAG010000152.1:0-4094 GCA_036260235.1 Longimicrobium sp. | reverse complement strand
CGCCAGCCCGGCGTCGCGCCACACCTTCACCAGGTAGCGGAGCGCGCGGTCGTACAGGCGGGTGCGGTGCTCGGGAAGCTGCTCTCCCTCGTTCCGCTCCACGATGGCCAGGATGGTGACCAGGAGCGGGTTGCGGGCCAGGTCGCGCACCCCCGGGCGCCGCGGGTCGAAGATCGCCTGCACCAGGCGCCGCGCGTGTGCCGCGGCCGCGGCCGCGCGCGCGGCGGGCTCCGCCCCGGGGCGCTCGGCCTCGTGGACGGCGCGGGTCCAGGCGTGGCAGAAGGAGCGCACCGCCTGGTCGCTCATGGGCTGCACCTCCACCCGCCGGGGAATGCTGCTGACGGGGGCCAGGTCGTAGCCGGTGACGCGGCTGGTGAGCACCACCTGGTTGTCGCCGCGGGTGGGGCGGACGGCGCCGGGGCCGCGCGGCACCCGGTCCGCGGCGGCGCCGGGCGCGTCGATCCAGACGCCGATGAAGCTCTCCAGCGCGGCCACCACCGTCTCGCGGTCGTTGCCGTCGGGGATCTCGTCCATCCCGTCCAGCATCACCACCGCGCGGCCGGCGCGCAGGTAGGAGAGCATCAGCCGGTTCAGGCGCTCCGGGGGGAGGGGGGCGCCCTGCAGCTCTCCCCGGGGAAAGTGCGGGGGAAAGATCGGGTGCTCGTCGGACCAGCCGTGCCGGCCCAGGAAGCGGTCCAGCGGCGTGCGGTGCGCCAGCAGCTCCCGCGCGTACTCGCTCACGCGCAGCAGGATCGGCAGGCGCGCCGGGCCCAGGCTCATCAGCTCGTCGCCCGCCGCCGCGTCGGGGTCCACCTGGCGGGCGGGGACCCAGACCTCCTCCTCGCCCTCCCGCATCGCCGTGGCCAGCCGGAGCGCCAGCCAGCGGGCCAGCGTGGTCTTTCCCGCCCCCGGCCCGCCCAGGATCACCAGCCGCGGCTCGCGGAGGAACGCCTCGCCCAGGGTCAGCGCGGGGAGCGCGCCCCCCCTGGCGCGGGGGAGCGGCCGCTCGGTGAGCTGCCGCGCCCGCCGGGCGTAGACGTCGTCCGCCGCCTCCCCTCCCGGCACCACGCGCTCCGCCCACTCGAAGTCCAGCAGCTCGCGGGCGCTGTCCTGCTCCGCGCGGCTGGCGTACTCGGCCTTCAGCGCCACGTACACCCGCTCCAGCTCCACCACGGGCGAGGCCACCACGTCGGGAATCCCCGGGATGCGCAGCGCGCCGTGGCGCCCGATCATCCACTCCAGGTAGGCGTCCAGGACCTCCTGGTCGGAGATCCCGTCGTCCGGGGCCTCGGCCCCCCCGTCCGCGCGCAGGGCGTCGACGGCCTCCGCCAGCAGCCGCAGCCGCTCGCCCATCTCCGGGAGCACGGCCAGCCGGGGGAGGAGCCGCTCGAAGTGCGCGTCCATGTGCACCTGCACCTCGCGCGCCCCCTCGCGGTCCGCCAGCGCGCGCTCCACCCGGTCCAGCCGCGCCGCGATGGCCGCGGCGTGCCGGGCCAGGTGCCGCTCCACCTGGTCCAGCGTGAGCGCGGTCCCCTCCCGGTCCAGGGGGGCCAGGACCTCCGCCTGGAAGACCTCGCGCAGCTCGGGGCTGGTGCGCAGCTCGAAGCGAAAGTAGACGCAGACGAGCTCGAACCAGCCCTCCCGGGGTCCGGAAGCCCCCGCTCCGCCGCTCCACCCTTCGCGCACCATCACCCGGAACGCCGCGGGCACCGGACCGTACCGGCGGTACAGCTCCGCCAGCGCGTGCGCCACCAGCGCCTCCCGCAGCGCCGTCCCCTCCGTCCCGGGATCGCTCAGCAGCGCGCGGGTCACCCCGTCGTCGTCCACCCGCGGCGGGGCGCCTTCCCCGCCCCGCTCCAGCGCCCGGGCCTCCTTCTGCAGCGCCCGCCGCACCCGCTGCAGCCAGGCCACCTCCGCCCGGCTGGACTCCTGGACCGACCACTTTCGCGGCGGCAGCGCCGGGTTCAGCCCCAGCGCGGCCAGCCGGGCCTCGCACACGCTCACGGTGGCCTGCAGGCAGGCCCTGCGCACGGCGCGCTGGATGGGGCTCCAGGGCTCGCCTCGCAGCCGCTCGCGCAGGGACCGCAGCGTGTCGCGGACCCGCTCGTCCACGTAGTTCCCGACGACGCCTTCGAAGGCGGCCTCGAGAAAGTACACGGCGACGGCTTCCATCATCACGGAAAGGCGGAGACCAGGGTGGGATGGTGGAGAAGCGAGGCGGGGGCGACCACCCGGAGCAGGCGGCGGCGCTGGCCTGGTCCACCCCTGATCGCCCGGGACGATGCGGTCCGGGTGGGCCGGTCCGGCGGAATGCCGCGAGGGACGGATGCAGCAGCCAGGCTCCGCCGGGGAGCGCGAAAAATGGCTGGCGCCGTGTGCGCGCGCAACCATGACCATGACGTCGGTCCCGGAAAGCGCATGGCCCCACGGGAGAGTCGGCAGGGCCGGCAGGGGCGAGGCTGGTTCCGCTGCCGACCGCGCGTGAGACCGCTCCGTTCTTTCCATTCCGATCAGGTCAGCCGAAGCTCCCGGGGGCGGCGGACACGCCACCCTTGCGCGGCCGTTCACTTCGGTGTTTATTCGGATGCGAAGAGATGCCGAAGCCAAGGAGGTGCGCGATGGAGTCGATGACGCTGGAGCAGAAGCTGGACCTGCTGATCACGCTGGCGGGCGACGACCGGGACGGGGCGCCGGGACGGGAGAAGACGCTCCCGCCGCGGCTGCGGCACACCAGGGACGTGGGCGCGCTGCGGCCGCTGAACATCCGCGACCTGCGGGTGCCGGGAAAGGGGCAGATGTCGCTGCTGCGCATCCTGATGACCAACGCCTGCAGCTTCAACTGCCACTACTGCCCCATGCGCCGCGACCGCGACATGCCGCGCACCCTGCTCAAGCCGGAGGAGCTGGTGCGCATCTTCATGGAGGCGTACCGACGGGGCTGGTGCAGCGGCCTGTTCATCACCACCGGCATCCCCGGCCGGCCGGTGAAGGTGATGGACGACCTGATCACCGTGCTGGAGCTGCTGCGCGGCCGCGAGACGTTCCGCGGCTACGTGCACGTGAAGATGGTCCCCGGCGGCCAGCCCGCGCAGATCGAGCGGCTCACCGCGCTGGCCAGCCGCGTCTCGCTGAACCTGGAGGCGCCGTGCGGCCAGTCCCTTGCGCAGATCGCGCCGGAGAAGAGCCTGGAGACCGCGCTCACCAGCCTGCACACGGCGCGAAAGCTGGTGCGGCGGGAGCAGGCGGAGCGGCGCGAGGGGCGGCCGGTCGATCCGCTGCGCCCCGGCGGCGCCTCGGGGATGACGATGCAGTTCGTCGTCGGCGCCACGCCGGACACCGACCGCACGCTCATCGGCAAGGTGACGGAGCTGTACCGGGCGGGCGGCATCCACCACGCCCACTTCAGCGCCTTTCGCCCCATCCGCGAGACGCCGATGGAGAACGCGCCGGAGACGCCGGTGCTGCGCGAGCAGCGGCTGTACCAGGCGGACTACCTGCTGCGCCAGTACGGCTTCGGGGCCGACGAGGTGGTGTTCGACGACGGGGGCAACCTGCCGCTGGGGAACGACCCCAAGACCACCTGGGCGCTGGCCCACCCGGAGCGCTTTCCGGTGGAGGTGAAGACGGCGGCGTACGAGGAGCTGGTGCGGGTGCCGGGAATCGGCCCCGGCGCGGCGAAGCGGATCGTGGCGGAGCGCGGGACCGCGGTGCTGCGGGGGCTTTCGGACCTGCGCCCGTTCGGCGTGCTGACCAACCGCGCCGCGGGGTTCCTGACGCTGGGCGGAAAGCGGCTGCAGAGCGTCCGCTGGTCGGAGCAGCTGGGCTTCTGGGGCCCGGACGACGACGCCGGCCGCTACCACCTCACCTACAGCGTGAGCCCGGGGACGTTCCGGTAGGGGCGGAGGAGAACCGCCCGCGGGCGAGAGTCGGGTGCATCACGGCGGCATCCTGCCGGACGCACGCCCCCTTCGGGCTCGCATTACTCGCCCACCTCCCCCAAAAAACCCTGGGGGAGGTTGGCCCGACCGCGAATTTCGAGACGCTTCGACTTGCATCTCGCTGCGCGCGAGGGCCCCCTCCCCCCGACCCCCTCC
>DATAAG010000151.1:0-10299 GCA_036260235.1 Longimicrobium sp. | reverse complement strand
CGCGGAGCGGGGGAGGGGGCCGGGGAGAGGGGGCCCTCGCGGGCGCAGTAAGATGCGGGTCGTAACGCCCCGATCTGTCATCCATCCCAACCTCCCCCAGGGGTTTTTGGGGGAGGTGGGCGAGTAATGCGAGCCCGGAGGGGGCGCCCGCGGATCGCGACCAAGCCTGCCGAAGCGCACCGACGCCTCGGCCGGTGCAGTTCTCCCCCTCCCCCGAAGTTGGGGGAGGGGGCCGGGGGGAGAGGGCCCCTCGCGGGCGCAGTGAGATGTTCGTCGTAGCGCCCCGAAGTTCTCCCCTCTCCGCGAGGAACGAGCGGGGAGGGGCCGGGGGAGGGGCCCCCCGCGGACGCAGTGAGATGTCCGTCGTAGCGCCTGGATCTTTCGGCACGACGGCTGGATAACCTGGACGACCAACCAGATGCACGAGCAGGACGAGCGGCACGAGGAGCAGGGCGGCGAGTTCGACGTGGCCATCGTCGGCATGGCGGGGCGGTTCCCCGGCGCCGACGACCTGGACACCTTCTGGCAGGTCCTTCGCGAAGGGCGTGAGACCGTCACGCACTTCACGGACGACCAGCTGCGCGCCATCGGCGTCCCCGAAGAGCTGCTGGCCAACCCCGCCTACGTGAAGTCCGTGGGCCGGCTGAACGACATCCAGCACTTCGACGCCGGCTTCTTCGGCTACTCGCCGCGCGAGGCGGAGCTGCTGGAGCCCGGCCACCGCATCTTCCTGGAGTGCGCCTGGGAAGCGCTGGAGAACGCCGGCCACGCCCCCGAGCGCGTCCGCGGCCGCGTGGGCGTGTACGCCGGCGCGGGCCAGCCGCAGTACATGGAGAACCACCTCCTCCCCAACACGGCGCTCATGGAGTCCGTGGGCGGGCTGCAGGCGGGGCTCTCCGGCGGCAAGGACTTCATCGCCACCCGCACGGCGTACAAGCTGGGCCTGACCGGCCCCGCCCTCTCCGTGCAGACGGCCTGCTCCACCTCGCTGGTCGCCGTCCATCTCGCCGTGCAGAGCCTGCTGAACGGCGAGTGCGACATGGCGCTGGCCGGCGGCGCCAGCGTGCACGTGCCGCAGGAGGGCGGCTACCTCTATGCGCCCGGCAGCATCCTCTCCCCCGACGGCCACTGCCGCGCCTTCGACGCCCGGTCCGCCGGGACGCTCAGCGGCAGCGGCGCGGGCGTCGTGGTCCTCAAGCGCCTGGCCGACGCGCTGCGCGACGGCGATCCCGTCCACGCGGTGATCACGGGCTCCGCCATCAACAACGACGGCTCCGCGCGGGTGGCGTTCAGCGCGCCGGGCGTGGAGGGGCAGGCCTCCGTCATCACCGAGGCGCTGGCGGCGGCGGACGTGGATCCGGATACGATCCAGTACGTGGAGGGGCACGGCAGCGGCACGGACCTGGGCGACACCATCGAGATCGCCGCGCTCACCCGCGCCTTCCGCGCGCACACGGACCGCGTCGGCTTCTGCACCGTCGGCTCGGTGAAGACGAACCTGGGGCACCTGGACAGCGCCGCGGGCGTCGCCGGTCTCATCAAGACCGTGCTGGCGATGGAGCACGGCGAGATTCCGCCCACCGTGCACTTCCAGGCGCCCAACCCCAAGCTGGCGATCGACGGCAGCCCCTTCGTCGTGCGCGGCGAGCTGCGGCCGTGGACGACGGACGGCGGGCCGCGGCGCGCGGGGGTCAGCTCCTTCGGCATCGGCGGGACCAACGCCCACGTGATCCTGGAAGAGGCGCCGGCGCGCGCCCCCTCCGGCCCCTCGCGCCCCTGGCAGGTGCTCACGCTCTCCGCCCGCAGCCCGCGGGCGCTGGACGCGGCCACCGACCGGCTGGCGGACCACCTTGCCGCGCATCCCGAGCTCCCGCTGGCGGACGTCGCCTTCACGCTGCAGGAGGGGCGGCGCGCCTTCCCCTGGCGGCGGACGGTCGTCGTCCGCGCGGGGGAGGATGCCGCGCAGCTGGTGCGCGAGCGGACGCCGGAGCGCACGGCGGCGGGGCTGGCGGAGGGCGGCAGCCGCACCGTCGCCTTCCTCTTCCCCGGCCTGGGCGACCACTACCCCGGCATGGCGCGCGGGCTGTACGAGGCGGAGCCCGCCTTTCGCGCGGAGGTGGACCGCTGCGCGGAGATCCTGCGCCCGCATCTGGGGATCGACCTGCGCGCCATGCTGGGCCGCGCGCAGCCGGTCGAGGGCGCGGACCGGCTGAACCGCACGGAGCTGGCGCAGCCGGCGGTGTTCGTCATCGACTACGCGCTGGCCAAGCTGTGGATGAGCTGGGGGATCGTTCCCGACGCCGTCATCGGCCACTCGCTGGGCGAGTACGCGGCCGCCTGCATCGCCGGCGTGCTGCCGCTGGAGGATGCGCTCGCGCTGGTCGCCGGCCGCGCGCGGATCATCCAGGAGCTCCCCGGCGGCGCCATGCTGGCGGTCCCGCTGGACGAGTCCGCCCTCCGCCCGCTCCTCCCGCCGGAGGTGTCGATCGCGACGGTGAACGCGCCGGGCCTCACCGTGGTCTCCGGGCCGGACGAGGCCGTGGCGGCGCTGGAGCGGACGCTGGCGGACGCCGGCCACACCGCCCGCCGCCTCCCCACGACGCACGCCTTCCACTCCGCGATGATGGCGCCCGCGGCGGAGCGGCTGGCGGCGCGGGTGGCGCGCACGTGGATGAGCCCGCCGCAGATCCCGATGCTCAGCAACGTCACCGGGACGTGGATCACGGACGACGAGGCGACGGACCCGGCGTACTGGACGCGCCACATGCTGGGCACCGTGCGCTTCGCGGAGGGGATCGCGGAGCTGCTGGCGGAGCCCGGCCGCGTGCTGCTGGAGGTGGGCCCCGGGCAGACGCTCTCCACCTTCGTCCGCCAGCGCCCGCGGAGCGACGCGGAGCAGCCCCCGCTCGCCGTCATCCCGTCCCTCCGCTACGCCTACGACCGCAAGCCGGACGCGCAGTTCCTGGCGGAGGCGCTCGGGCGGCTGTGGATCGCCGGCGTGGAGCCGGACTGGGCCGCCTACCGCGAGGGCGAGCGCCGCCTGCGCGTCCGGCTGCCGACGTACCCATGGGAGAAGCAGCGCTACTGGGTGGAGGCGCCGGACGAGGCGCCCGCCGCCACGTCCGCGCCGGCCGCGGACACGGCGAAGCGCCCGGACCCGGCGGACTGGACCCACCTCCCCACCTGGACGCGCGCCCCCGTCCCCGCCCGCGCCGCGCCCAGGCGCGTGCTGCTGGCCGCGGAGCCGGGCGTGCTGGCGGACCGGCTGCGGGCGGCGTTCGCGGAGGCGGGCCACCCGGTGCAGGTCCTCCGCGGCGGCAGCGGCTTCTCGGTGGATGGGGATCGCCTGACCGTCCGCCTCGCCTCGCGCGACGACCATCGTTCGCTGGCCGACCACTTTGACCACCATGGCGCCCCGGACGTGGCCGTCCACGCGCACGCGCCGGACGACCCGCGCGGCGCGGTAGGGACGCTGGCGCTGCTGGCGGGCGCGCTCGGCGGACGGGAATCCACCGAGCTCGTCGTGGTGACCGCCGGCGCGCAGGAGGTGACGGGGGACGAGGAGCTTTCCCCCGCGGCGGCGGCGCTGGTGGGGGCGGCGCGGGTGGCGGGGCAGGAGTGGACGTCGCTCGGCTGCCGCGTCATCGACGTGGCCGACGTGTCGGACGCAACCCTGGCGAGGGTCGCCGCGGAGGCCGCGTCGGGCGCGAAGGAGCTGGTCGTCGCGTACCGCGGGCGCCACCGCTGGGTGCGCGGCTTCCGCGCCGTGCGGCCGTCCGCGCCCGCGGCGCGGGTGCGCGAGGGCGGCGCGTACGCGTTCGTCGGCGCGCTGGGGCCGCACCAGGCCGCGCTGGCGCAGGCCATCGCGCGGAAGCCCGGCGTCCGCATCGCCCTGGTCGCGGCGATGGAGCCGGACCGCGGCGCCCTGCGCACGCTCTCGGATGCCGCCGCCGAAGTGCTCCCCATCGCCGCGGACCCGCGGGACCGCGCGGCGCTGGCGGATGCGTTCCGGAGGATCGATGCGCGCTTCGGCGGGATCGACGGCGTGGTCTACGCCGGCGAGGCGGGCGGGGTGGCGGACTTCGGGATGATGGCGGACGCGGACCCGGGGCTCTGGGACGCGCAGCTCGCCGCGTCCCAGGCGGACCTGGAGGTGCTGGCGGCGGCGCTGGAGGGCCGCGCCCCGGACTTCGTGCTGCTGGAGCTGCCGCTGATGGGCGTGCTGGGCGGGGTGGGGCAGGCGCGCCTGGCCGCGCTCTCCACGATGGCGGAGACCGCCGCCGCGGCGCACGGGTGGACCGCCGTCGCGTGGGACCGCTGGAACCACGGCGGCGGAGACCGCCTGGGCATCCTGCCGGAGGAGGTGCCCGCCGCGCTGGACGCCGTCCTGGCGCTGGCGGGCGAGCCCGGCGTGTTCGTGTCGACGAGCGACCTGGAGACGCGCATCCGCGCCGCCGCCGCGCCGCCCGCCGCATCGGCCGACACCGGCGCCGCGCGCTACGAGCGCCCTGCGCTGGACGTGACCTACGAGGCGCCCACGAACGAGGTGGAGGAGCAGCTGGCGGCGCTGTGGTCGGGGCTGCTGGGGATCGGGCGGATCGGCATCCACGACGACTTCTTCGGACTGGGCGGGCACTCGCTGCTGGCCACGCAGATCGTGGCGCGCGTGCGCGACCTGTTCCACCTGGACCTGCCGCTCCAGTCCATCTTCGAGGCGCCGACCATCGCGAAGTACGCGCTCCTCATCGAAGACGCCGTCATCGCCGAGCTGGAGGCGCTCACGGAGGAGGAGGCGGCGGGGATGATGGGGTGATGGAGTGATGGAGTGATGGAGTGATGGAGTGATCGCAGCAGGGTTCTCACTGCGTCCGCCGGGGGCCCTCTCCCCCGCCGGCCTGCGCCGCTCGTTCCTCGCGGCTCGGCGGCGACCCCTCCCCCAACTTCGGGGGAGGGGTGGAGGAAGGTTTTGAGTGCCTTCGGTTGGTCCACGGGGAAGGGCGAGCGCCCGCGGTGCGCGCCCACCGCCAGCCGAAGCGCAGCGACCCCTCGGCTCCGTGCAGTTCTCCCCCTCCCCCGAAGTTGGGGGAGGGGCCGGGGGGAGAGGGCCCCTCGCGGGCGCAGTGAGATGTTTGTCGAAGCGCGCTCGAAGTTCCCCCCTCTCCGCGAGGAACGAGCGGGGAGGGGCCGGGGGAGGGGCCCACCCGCGGACGCAGTGAGACGCTTGTCGAAGTGCCATCGAAGTTGAACCTCCCCCAGGGGTTTTGGGGAAGGTGGGCGAGTAATGCGAGCCCGGAGGGGGCGCCGCGGCTCGCTCCGAGCCATGAATCACGAACCAACGTCATCGACCCATGACCGATACCATCGCAGCCGCCGACCCGCCCGCCGCCACGCCGAAGAAGCCGAAGGCGGTCAAGTGCGTCGTCTGGGACCTGGACCACACCGTGTGGGACGGCATCCTGCTGGAAGACGGCGAGGTGCCGCTGCGCGAGGGCGTGCTGGACGTCATCCGCACGCTGGACGAGCGCGGCATCCTGCAGTCCATCGCCAGCCGCAACGACGAGGAGGCCGCCATGGCGCGCCTCAGGGCGCTCGGCATCGACGAGTACTTCCTCTATCCGCAGATCAACTGGAACGCCAAGGGGCAGAACGTCCAGCAGATCGCCAGGAGCCTCAACATCGGCCTGGACACCTTCCTCTTCATCGACGACCAGCCGTTCGAGCGCGAAGAGGTGCAGCACGCCTGCCCCGCCGTGCGCGTCCTGGACGCCGCCGAGCTGGCCGGGCTCCTCGACCGGCCGGAGATGGTCCCCGAGTTCATCACCGACGACAGCCGCAACCGACGCCGGCTGTACATGGCCGACATCCAGCGCAACCAGGCCGAGGAGACCTTCGCCGGGCCCTCCGAGGACTTCCTGCGCTCGCTGGAGATGCGCTTCACCCTGGCGCCCTGCAGCGAGGCGGACCTGCAGCGCGCGGAGGAGCTGACGCAGCGCACCAACCAGCTCAACACCACCGGCTACACCTACGACTACGACGAGCTGAACGCCTTCCGCACCTCGCCGGACCACCTGCTCCTGGTCGCGGGGCTGGAGGACCGCTTCGGCACCTACGGCAAGATCGGCCTGGCGCTGGTGGAGAAGACGTCCGCGGAGGTGTGGACGCTCAAGCTGCTGCTGATGTCCTGCCGCGTGATGAGCCGCGGGGTGGGGACCATCATGATGAGCCACGTCATGGCCGAGACGAAGGCCGCCGGCGCCCGGCTGCGCGCGGAGTTCAAGCCCAACGGGCGCAACCGGATGATGGAGGTCACCTACCGCTTCGGCGGCTTCCGCGAGGTGGAGCGCCAGGGCGAGCTGGTGATCTTCGAGCACGACCTGGCCGTCATCCAGCCCTTCCCCGACTACGTGCGCGTGGACGTCACGCGCTGAACCCATCTTCCGGATTCGTTGATGAGCACGCAGGACACCGGCGCCCGGCGCGCCGCCCTTTCCGACACCAAGCGCGCCCTGCTGGAGGCGCGCCTGCGCGGCGCCGCCCCCGCGGCCGCCGCGGGCCTGGAGGGCGTTACCCGCTGCGCCGGCCCGGGGCCGGAGTTCCCCGCGTCGTTCGCGCAGGAGCGCATGTGGTTCCTGAGCCGCTTTGCGCCCGGCACCCCCATGTACAACATCCCCGTGGGGATGCTGGTCCCCGCGGACCTGGACGTGCCGGCGCTGGAGCGCGCGCTCACCGAGGTCGTCCGCCGCCACGAGACGCTGCGCACCACCTACCGCATGGGCGCCGACGGCCAGCTGGTGCAGGTGGTCCAGCCGCCGCAGCCGGTTCCCATCGAGGTGATCGACGTCCGCGACCGCGTCGGCGAGGCCGCCGGCGGCGGCACTCCCCCTCTCCGCGAGGAACGGGCGGGGAGGGGGCCGGGGGGAGGGGCCCCCGCGGCGCGCATCAGCGAGCTGGTGGCGGAGGAGGGCGCGCGCCCGTTCGACCTGGAGCGCGGGCCGATGATCCGCATCACCCTGCTGCGCGTGTCGGACGCGGAGCACGCGATGGTGCTCACCACGCACCACATCGCCACCGACGGGTGGTCGATGCCGCTGCTGTACGGCGACCTGCTGGCCTTCTACGAGGCGTTCCGCGACGGCCGCGCGCTGCAGCTTCCCGAGCCGCCGCTGCGCTACGCGGACTACGCCGTCTGGCAGCGCGAGCGCCTGCGGGGCGAGACGCTGGAGAAGCAGGTGCGCTACTGGCGCGACCTGCTGGCCGGCGCCCCCGCGCTGGAGCTGCCCACCGACCGGTCCCGCCCCGCCACCTCCAGCGGCCGCGGCCGCACGCACCACTTTCGCCTGGACGACGCGCTGGCCGCGCGGGTCCGCGAGACCTGCCGGCAGCAGGCGGCCACGGTCAACATGGTGCTGCTGGCCGCCTTCGCCGAGCTGCTGCGGCGCTGGTCCGGCCAGGACGACCTGGTGGTGGGCACGCTGCTGGGGAGCCGCTCGCGGCCGGAGCTGGAGCCCATCGTCGGGATGTTCGTCAACTCGGCGGCGCTGCGGCTGCGGCTGCCGGCGGACGCCACCTTCCGCGACGCCGTGGCGACCGCCCGGCGCGCGGTGCTGGACGCCAGCCGGCACCAGGACCTCCCCTTCGAAAAGCTGGTGGACGAGCTGGGCGTGCCCCGTGACCTCAGCCGCCACCCCGTCTTCCAGGTCCTCTACTTCCACCAGCCCAACTTCGCCGCGCAGGCCGCGGGGACGGATGAGGGAGACGATCGCCCGCCCGCGCTGCCGATGCGGCCGATCGATCCCGAGAACCAGGCGAACATGGTGGATACCGGGGCCGCCAAGTTCGACCTGCAGCTCACCACCTTCGAGACCTCGGAGGGGGTGGGCGGGATGATCGAGTACGCGACGGACCTGTTCGACGACGGGACCGTCGCGCGGATGGCGCGCCACTTCGCCACCCTCCTCCGCGCCGCCGTGGATGCGCCCGACGCCCCGCTCGCCGCGCTGCCGATGATGGCGGGCGCCGAGCGCGCCGCCGTCCTGGCGATGGGCGCCGGCGCGGAGCGGCGCTACGAGGACGAGACGCTGCACGCCCTCTTCGCGCGGCAGGCGGCGCGGACGCCGGACGCCGTCGCGCTCGCCTTCGAGGGGCGGACGATGACGTACGCGGAGCTGGACGCCCGCTCCAGCCGGCTCGCGCACCGGCTGCGGCGGCTGGGCGTGGGCCCGGAGGCGCGCGTGGGCGTGTGCATGGAGCGCGGGATGGAGATGGTGGTCGCCCTCCTGGGCGTGCTGAAGGCGGGCGGCGCGTACGTCCCGCTGGACCCCGAGTATCCGCGCGAGCGGCTGGCGTACATGCTGGCCGACGCCGCCGTCCCCGTCCTCCTCACCGAGGATCGCCTGGTGCACCTGGCCGAAGGCTACGCCGGCGCCATCATCCGCCTGGACACGCCGGAAGACGACGCCGAAACGCCGGCTATTCCCGATTCCCTATTCCCTGTTCCCTCTCCGGACGCGCTGGCCTACGTCATCTACACGTCGGGATCGACCGGCAACCCCAAGGGCGCCATGAACGCGCACCGGGGCGTGGTGAACCGGCTGCGGTGGATGCAGGACGAGTACGTGCTGGCCCCCGGGGACGTGGTGCTGCAGAAGACGCCGTTCTCCTTCGACGTGTCGGTGTGGGAGTTCTTCTGGCCGCTGATCACCGGCGCGCGGCTGGTGCTGGCGCGCCCCGGCGGCCACCGCGACGCCGCCTACCTGGCGGAGGTGATCGAGCGCGAGGGGGTGACGACGCTCCACTTCGTCCCCTCCATGCTCGCCGCGTTCGTGGACGCCGCGCCCGCGGAGCGATGCCGCACCCTCACCCGCGTCGTCTGCAGCGGCGAAGCGCTGCCGGAGGAGCTGGTGCAGCGCTTCTACGCCCGGATGGACGCCGCCGGGAACGATCGCGTGCGGCTGCACAACCTGTACGGCCCCACCGAGGCCGCCGTGGACGTGACGTACTGGGCGTGCGAGCGCGGGGACACGGGCCCCGTCCCCATCGGCCGCCCGGTGGCGAACACGCGCATCCTGGTGCTGGACCGGCGCGGCGAGCCGGTCCCCGTGGGCGTGCCCGGCGAGCTCCACATCGGCGGGGTGCAGGTGGGGCGCGGCTACCTGGGCCGCCCCGCGCTCACCGCGGAGAAGTTCGTCCCCGACCCGTTCGGCGAGCCCGGCGCGCGGATGTACCGCACCGGCGACCGCGTCCGCTGGACAGAAAGTGCGTCAGTGCGTGAGTGCGTGAGTGCGTTAGTGGGAGATTCGCGGGGAGTTGACCACGCGCAGCGAGGCCAGCCGCCGTTTACTCACGCACTCACGCACTCACGCACTCACGCACTGCAGTTCCTGGGGCGGATGGACTTCCAGGTGAAGCTGCGCGGGTTCCGCATCGAGCTGGGGGAGATCGAGTCGCTGCTCGTCCGCCATCCCTCCGTCTCCGCCGCCGCGGCCGTGCTCCGCGACGACGGTACGGGCCCGCGGCTGGTGGCGTACGTCGCCCCGCGCGAGGGCGCCGCGCCGCCCGCCCCGGCCCTGCTGCGCGCGCACCTGCAGCAGGCGCTGCCGGAGCACATGGTGCCGACGGTGATCGCCGTGCTGGACGCGCTCCCGCTCACCGGCAGCGGCAAGGTGGACCGCCGCGCCCTTCCCGCGCCGGAGGCGGAGGACGCGGGGGAGGAACTGGTGGCGCCGCGCAACGTGGTGGAGGACATGGTGGCGGAGATCTGGGCGGAGGTGCTGCGGCGCGAGCGCATCGGCGTGACGCAGAACTTCTTCGCGCTGGGCGGGCACTCGCTGCTGGCCACGCAGGTCATCGTCCGCATCGCCGACGCCTTCGACGTGGAGGTGCCCATCCTCACCTTCTTCCAGGACCCCACCGTCGCCGGCCTCTCCTCGGCGATCCAGGAGATCGGCTCCCCCGTGCTGGAGGCCATGGTGGACGAGCTGGCGGGGCTGTCGGCGGAGGAGATCGAGGCGCTGCTGGCGGAGGAGAGTGCGTGAGTGCGTGAGTGCGTTAGTGCGTTAGTGCGTGAGTGGAGGAGCGGGCAGGTGGGGTGCAGGGGCAAGCACTCCCGGCTGCGCCGGGAGGCCCTCTCCCCCGCCGCCTGCGCCGCTCGTTCCTCGCGGCTCGGCGGCGACCCCTCCCCCAACTGCGGGGGAGGGGTGGCAGGGGCAGGTTCGGGATGATGCAGCGTGTCCGGCGCGAGGGGCGGGCGCCCCCCTCCCCGGCCCTCCCCCACAAACTGCGTGGGGGAGGGAGGTGGCA
>DATAAG010000150.1:0-11151 GCA_036260235.1 Longimicrobium sp. | reverse complement strand
AGTCGGCGCCGCCAGCCTGGTGCAACGGGAAAGATCCCGCGGCGCCTCCTTCGGAATGACAGAGGGGATTGGTCGCATAAAGCGAGAGGCGGCGGGGATCATCATCCTCCGCCGCCTCTGCCGTTGCAGGCTATTCCCTATTCCCTATTCCCTATTCCCTGTCCCCTGCTTCCTCGTCGTCCGCCGTCACCATCACCCGCTCCGTGCCGCCGCGGCCGAACGTCTCGGGCGAGTACATCTCCTCCGCGCGCGGCGGCGGGACGACGTACAGGCCGGGCGTCGTCGCGCGGGCGACGTAGGTGTAGGTGAACACGCCCGCCGGCAGCAGCGACGCGAACGCCTCCACGCGGTCGTCGCGCAGGTTCTGGTGCTCGTACCACGGGCCCCACCACCACCAGTCGCGGCCCATCTCCCACGGCGGACGGACGTCGTCGCCGCGCGGGACGTTCTCCGCGCCGCGCAGCGCCGTGTTCACCGCCTCGAAACCGGCGGGGAGCGGGTCCACCATCGCCACGTGCACGCGGCGGCCGGGCGCCGTCATCGTCACCGTGATGCGCACGCGCGCGCCGGCCCGGATGCGCCAGCGGCCGTCCTCGCCGCGCACCACGTCCGCCGGGTCGTCCACCGGCTCGTAGGTGCGCTCCACCGCGAAGCCCCGCTCCAGCGGCGCCAGGTCCAGGTCGCGGGGGGCGTAGCGCAGCCCCGCGCGGTAGTACAGCCGCCCCGGCCCCTCCTTGCCGATGGTGAGCGACGCGGGATCGTCCTCCACCAGCACGCGCATCGGCACGTCCAGGTGCCCGCGGTCCGCGCTGCGGCCCACGAAGCGCTGCTGCCCGGCGAAGCGGTCGCCCAGCCAGACGCGCGCGACGAACTCCGGCGTCTGCGCCTCGTACTCGCGGAAGTAGCGGTCCAGCGCCAGCAGCACCCAGCTGTTCTCCTGCGTGTTGTCCCACCGCCCCGCCGTGCGGTGCCCCAGCAGCCCGCGCACCGTCTTGGTCGCCAGGTCGCTGCGCGGGTCGGTGGCCAGCAGCGCCTCCAGGACGATGGCGTCCGTGCGCCGGCTGGAGTGCAGCAGCAGGTACTCGCCCTCCTCGTACCGCGTGGCGAAGGTGGCGGTGCTGGCCGTCTCCGTCGCGCGGTTGTTGACGATGCGCAGCAGTTCCGCCCGCTCCTCGTCGAACTCCCTGCGCCCCGCGGAGGCAGTCAGCAGCCAGCCGGCCACCTCCAGCGGGATGGTGTCCAGCCGCACCTCGCGGAACAGCTCCCGCAGCCGGCTGGGCGCCGCGCGGTCCTCCGCCCGGTCCAGCACGTACGCCCCGTACGCGCGCACGGCGAGCTCGGCGGATTCCGGGTACCACCCGGGGATGTGGCTCTCCACCTCGCGCACGTACTCCAGCGCCTGCTCCAGCATCCGCTCCGGGATGGCGTAGCCGCGCTCGCGCACGCGCAGCAGGGCGTGCGTCACGTGCACGCTCACGTACGGCCACGACTCGCGGTCCTGCCGCCAGAAGTTGAAGCCGCCGTCGTACGTCTGCATCCCCTGCAGCGCCTGCAGGTCGCGCCGCACGGAGTCCGCCAGCGCCTCCGCCGGCGGCAGTCCTTCGGCGCGGAACTCCGCCAGCACGTCGCGCAGCGCCGCCACGGCCAGCAGGCGGCTGGCGATCTGCTCCGCGCACTCGTAGGGGTAGCGCACGAGGTAGAGGAAGGCGTCCGTCAGCTCGTTCAGCGCCGTGGACGAGGTGGTCACCTCCACCCCGCCGAACGCCGGGATGGCGTCTTCCGGCACCTCCAGCGGCAGCTCCACCGCGCCCGTGTCCGCCAGGGAGCCGTAGGTGGCGAACGCCTCCGCAGTGGCCGGCGTGTAGACGGGGAGGGTGATCTCCGCCGCGTCCGCCAGCGTCCCGCCCACGGCCGCCACCTGCACGTACGCCGTCCCCGGCCGCACCGCCTCGCCCGCGATGCGCACCTCCACGCGGTCGTGCGCGGGGACCGTCACGCGCCGCCCCGGCTCCGTGAACGCGATGCCGATTCCCCGCGCGGCGACCTCCACCTCCACCGGCGCGTCCGTCTGGTTCTGGACGACCACGGGAAGGGCGAAGCGATCGCCGAAGTTCAGGAAGCGCGGCGCGGAGGGGCGCACCATCAGCGGCTGCCGCGCGGTGACGGCGGACTCGTCCATCCCGTACAGGGTGCCGCCGGAGACGGCCACCGCCATCACCCGGTAGCGGGTGAGGCTGGAGGGGAGGGTGAACGGCACCCGCGCGCGCCCCTCGCCGTCCGTCCGCACCACCGGCGCCCACAGCGCCAGCGCGCTGAAGTCCGTGCGCACGGCGATCCCGGGCGGCTGGACGGTCACGCCCGCCACCTTCCCCTGGAGCGCGTCCGCCGCTTCTTCTACCATAAGATACTCCACGCTGGGTGGCGGGGCCGAGAGCTCCACCGCCTGGCGCCGCTCCACCCGCCCCGCGGCGCCGGTCACCACCACGTCCTCCAGCAGCACCACCTGCGCGTTCATCTCGATGCGCAGCTCCGGCAGCGGCTCGTCGCCCACCTCCACCGTCCGCGCCACCGGCGAGAGGCCCACGCGGCTCACCAGCACCACCTGGCGCCCGCGGGGCACGTCGCGCAGCCGGAAGCGGCCGGAGGCATCGGTCGCGGCGCGGAGCTGCGTGCCCTGCACCGTCACCAGGGCGCCGGTGACGGGCTGGCGCGACCGCCCCTCCACCACCACGCCGGAGATCTCGCCCCGCGCGCTCATGGCGATCACGTGCACCAGGGGGCGCAGGTGCGCGTCCACCACGCCGGGCATCCACTCGGGGTAGAAGAGCTGCACCGGGTGCTGCAGCCGGAAGCCGGTGAGCGCCAGCACCGCCTCGTCCACGATCACCACCGCCACCTCCGCGCCGTCCACGGGGCGGCCGGCCGCGTCGCGAACGACGACATCCACCGAGCCCGGCGAGTCCGGCGTCTGCACCGAGTCGGCGGGGGTGGCCTCCACCTGCAGCGTCCGCGGCCCCGGCGGCACCCGCAGCGTGGTCCTTCCCGCGGCGAAGTCCGTCCCGCGCGCCGTGGGGTGCGGCTGCCCCTCCCGGTCGTACGCGCCCACCACGTCCACCTGCACGTGCACGTTGGGGATGTCTGCCTCCCCCACCGGCACGTCCACCGCAAGCGTGGGCCCGTCGGAGGCGATGGGGACGGTGCGGACGATCCCCTCGCGGCGCACGGTCAGCAGCCCGCGGGCGGGCCAGAAGGGGAGCTGCACCAGGATGCGGGCGGTGTCGCCGGGCGTGTACTCCGGGCGGTCGGGGACCAGGCGGACCACGCGCTGGGCGTTCTCCTCCTCTCCCGGGCCGCCCCTCCACGGCGCGCTCCCCCACGCCCAGGTGGTCAGGCGCGTGCGCGACGGCCGCCCCTGCGCGTCCGCGACGTCGGCGGTGATCCGGAAGGTGCCGCCCTCCGGTCCCGTGGGGATGGTGCAGGAGAGCGGGTTCACCTCCGAGAGCACGCTGCACCGCCGCGACTCCGCCACCTCCTGCCGCCAGGCGGTCCCGGTGCGCCGCCACTCCATCCGCTCCGCCACGACCTCCACCGGCCGGCCGGCGACCGGCTTACCGTCCAGGTCCACCACCACGATCCCCACCTGAATGGGCTCGCCGGCGGAGAGCCAGGCACGCTCCGTCCGCAGCCCCACGTAGACCTCGGCGGGGTGCACCAGCAGGTTGGCCTCGGTGCTCCACGTCTGCCGGTTCACGTCTTCCAGCGTCGCGCGCACGGAGAGGGTGTGCGCCATCGGCGGATCGGCGCGCTCGAAGTCGATCCGCACGGCGTGCCGCCCCTCCACGTCGGTCGTTCCTTCGAACGTCCGGGTGAAGGGGAGCCGCGGAGGCTGGCCGTACCCGCCGTAGTCGTGCCCGCCGAAGTGCCACGCCCCCCACCCCGGCGGCGTGAACCCCGCCGACCGCGACTCCAGCTGCCAGCGGACGGCCGCGCCGGCGAGCCCGCCCCCCGCGAAGTACGAGGCGCGCAGGGAGACCTCGGCGCTTCCGCCCACCAGATGCGGCCCCGCGGGGGCGTCGATGGAGACCTCGAACTCCGGGCGGCGGAACTCCTGCACCGCGAATCCCAGCGCGTCCTCGCGCGCGCCCAGGCGGAGCTCGATGGTCCCGCCCCCCAGGTTGGCGCCCTGGGGAAGGCGGAACGCGCCGTCGAAGCCGCCCAGCGCCGTCAGCCGCGCCCGACCCGTGGCGATCTCGTTGCCGCGCGGGTCGCGCGCCCGCCACTCCACCTCCTGGCCGGGCGCGGGAAGGTCCACGCCCCCCGTCTTGCTGCGCTCGAAGCGCCGCGCCCACCCCTTGAAGCGCACCTCCTCGCCGGGGCGGTAGAGGTTGCGGTCGGTCAGCGTGTAGAACAGCGTCGCCGGCGGGCCGGCCCGCACGAGGTCGAAGGGGAGAAGGGCGCGGTCGCCGTCCCGCTCCGCCACCAGGTACTCCAGCTCGCGCTCGCGGCCCGCCGGGAGGGCCGGCGCCGGCAGCTCCGCCGTCCCGTCCGCGTCGGTCGTCGGCCCCGCCCCGCCGCGGAGCGACACCCGCACGCCGGAGAGGGGCGCGCCGTCCACCAGCGAGGTGGTCCACGCGGTGACCTCGTCCGCGTCGGAGAACGCCGTCAGGCCGATGCGCGTGGCCTGGATCCACGTGTAGCTCCCCTGCCGCGCGCCCTCCCCGCCCACGCCCTCCACGCCGACCACCAGCTGCCCGGGCGCGCCGGCCAGCACCTCGCGCAGGTCGATCGCCGTCTCCACCATCGCCCCCGGCTCCCCCTGCACCTGGATCACGCGGTCCACGGCCACGCGGCCCGGCAGGCGGGGCGGGGTGCGGTCGTAGTGGACGGAGCGGAAGGCGGGCCAGTCGGACGGGTTCACCCGGTGGATGCGCAGGCGCAGCCGCGGGTGCGCCACGCTGTAGACGGAGACGCGCTGCGGGCCCTGCGGGTCCAGCACGATCATCGGGTCCCCGAAGCCCGGCAGCTGCGGGTAGTACGGGCCCACCTCCATCGTGCGCACCTGCGGCGTGCCCAGCGTCTGGCCGAAGACGTCGCGGACCGCGGCGCTCAGGTGCACGGCGTAGCGCGTGTTCGGCTGCGTGCTTCCCGTGATGGCGAGGCCGTGCTCCAGCGCCTGCACCCGCACGCCGGGGACGGCGGGCTCCACCCGCACCCACTCCGGGCGGAAGGCGGCGGTGTCCAAGGGGTTGCTGAAGGGGATGACGATGGTGTTCCCCGGGCGGCAGACGTCCTCCGGCCCGCTGCAGACCGCCCTCTGCGCTTGCAGGGGGCCGTACGTCCGGAACTCCCACGACTGCTCAAAGGCCGTCACCCGCGGCCCCTCGGCGGAGGGGGCGCCGGCGGCGACCGTCACCTGCACCCGGGTGTTGCGCGGCAGCGGCCGCACGGGGCGCACCGCGATCCAGGTGGCGTCGTCCGCCCGCCGCGACAGGGCGCGCGCCGTCGGGTCCGCGGCGATCTCGGCGGCGGTGGCCAGGCGCACGGGTACGGTTTCGCGGCCGGCGCGCAGGCGGATGTACGGCAGCAGCGCCGCGCGGTCGATCCGCTGGGCGAACTGGATGACGATCACCGGCTCCAGCCGCACCGCGTGGTCGTACGGGTGGCCGCCGGTGGCGGAGAGCACCGGCGTGGCGAAGGTCCAGGTGGCCTCCTCCGCCATCCGCCCGCCCGCCTCCGACCGCGTGCCCGCGGGGACGCTGACCGTGTACTCCGTGGCCGCCGGCATCCGCCCCTGGGGGGTGAAGACCAGAGTCCGCACGTCCAGCCACCGCCACCGCCCCGGCGGCTGCGGGGACATGCGCAGCGGCAGCGCCCGCGCCTCCACGTTCCCGACGGAGGAGAGCGGCACCATGGGCTGCGAGAAGGTGACCGTCACCTCCGCGCCCACCTCCACCTCTCCCCGCGGCCCCGCGCGCACCACGGCCAGCGGCGCGGGCTCTCGCGGGCCCGTCGGGCGGGGCGGTGGGGCCGTGTCCGGCCGGGGAAAGCCGGCGAGCAGCACCCGGCCCGTGCGCGGCGCCGGCAGGGTGCGAGCCGGAAAGGCGAACGAGTCCGCGGCGGTGGGCGCGGCGGCCAGCGGGCGCAGCCGGTCCAGGATGCGCGCCGCGTCCGCCGCAGCGAGGAGCGTGGACGGCGCCACCGGCTGGCGCTCCCGCCCCCGTCCCGGCGCCTCCGCCACGCGAAAGCGCAGGCCGGTGGTGTCCGGCACCGCCGCGCTGTCGCGCTCCGCCACCGGCTGCACGTACAGCGGCGGGATGGACGGGCTGCGCTGCGCGGCCGCGCCCTGCGGCTGCAGCGCGGAGGAGAGGACGATGAACAGCGGGACCAGCCGGGGAAACGCTCGCATCGGGAAGAACCTGGGAAGACGAAGCGGCAACGGATGCACGGGGTGCACGCGTGTCACTCCTGCACGGGAGAAACGCACGTCAGCCGGTGGCTATGACAGGCGCATGGGGAGAGCCCCGGCCGCAGCGACTGAAATCGCCGCAACAACTACGCGCTGTCCGCCTTCGCGGACAAGACCTTGCGCTGGCAGAGTGCCGCCGAAGGGGCGGAATTCCGGCGGTCCGATCAACCTCCCCCAGGGGTTTTGGGGAGGGGTTTTTGGGGGAGGTGGGCGAGTCTTGCGAGCCCGGAGGGGGCGTGGCTGGGACCGGCCATGGAACTGAAAACCCCTCCCCCACACCATCGTGGAGGAGGGGACATGCCTGGGGAACTCCCGCGCGCAACCCCGGTCAGGTCACGATGATCGTGGCCTTCATCGCCGGGTGCGGCGTGCAGTGGAAGGGGAACGAACCCGCCTGGTCGAAGGTGCGGGAGAAGGTGCCGTTGGGGTTGATGGACCCCGAGTCCCACACGTTGTTGTCGCTGGTGGAGGTGTGGATGTCGGGGTCGCAGTTGGCCCACGTCACCCGCGTCCCCCGGGAGACGGTGAGCGTGGTCTGCACGAAGGCGTAGTTGCGGATCTGAACCGTGTTGGCCGGCGTGCCCTCGCACAGGTTCTCCTGCGGCGGGTTCCCCGCCACGCGCTCGGAGAAGCAGCCGGCCAGCGACGCCGATGCCACCACCGCGGCAAAGGCGGCGCAGGTAAAGCTGTAGGCGGCTCGCGTGTTCATCGTACGATCACCACTCCTTTCATGAAGGGGTGAGGAGTGCAGGAGAAGTCGTAGGTGCCGGGGGCGGTGAAGGTGTGGCTCCACCTGCCCCCGGGCTGGATGAGCCCCGAGTCGAAGCTCCGGTCGTTGGCCGTGACGGTGTGGGCCAGCGGGTCGTTGTTGGTCCACTCCACCGTTCCGCCCACGGCGACCTCGATGCGCGCGGGAGTGAACGCCATGTTGCGCATCCCCGCGCGGGTCACCGGCCCGGCCGGCGCCGGCTGCGACGGCGTGGCGTCCGCGGGCGGTGCGTCGGGCGGCGGCGGCACCGGGGCCGCGGCGTGCCCCCGCGCCCCCGGGCCGAACCAGCGGGCCAGGGTGAGCGGGATGGTGAACTCGAAGCCGTAGCGCACGAAGTCCTCGCCCCGCGACAGCCCCTGCAGGGTGTACGCGTTGGTGTTGGCCGCGTGCAGCGACAGCGTGTGGGGCGTGTGCGGGATGGCCAGGTGCAGCCCCGCGCTCCACGCCAGCTCCTCGCCGTCCACGCGGTTCATCAGCGTGGCCGCGTCCCCCGCCAGGGCGAAGTAGCGGTTGAGCCGCAGCGTGCCGCCGCCCGCCAGCGCGAAGCGGGTCTCCCCCGCCGCCAGCGGATCGCTCAGGATGCGTCCCGCGGCAACGAGCCGCAGCCCGCCGAAGCGCCGCGCCAGCGACACTTCGCCGTCCACCCCCTCGGCGGCCAGGTTGTATCCCACCTGCCCGCCCAGGTCCACCGGCGCGCCGCCGTCCTGGCTGAGCAGCTGGTGCCGCGCCCAGAACTCCCACTCGTTGGGGTAGCTGGGCGCCAGCGCCGAGTTGGTGGCGTAGTGAAAGCCCAGCATGGTCCGGAACCCCAGCCCCGCCGCCACGGTGAAGGTGGGAACGTTGCTCACCTTGCGGACGGGCGCGTCGCTGGCGCTGAAGCGGTGCAGGAAGTTGAAGTACAGCGTACCGCGGTTGCCCACCCAGTTGCCGGACACGTTGGGCGGGCGGTCCAGCAGGGACTGCGCGCCCGCCGTGGCGGGGAGCGCAAGGGCGGCGGCAAGGAGCGCGCGGGCGGCGCTGCGGATGCGGATCAAGGGTTCCTCCCGGAGCTGGATTGCGGGGGCGGGCCGCCGGGGCCCGCCCCGCGGGGTGGGTCACTGGACCGTGATGACGCCCTTCATGTTCATCCCCATGTGGGGCAGGCAGAAGTACTCGTACCGCCCGGCCGGCACCCCGGCGAAGTTCACCGTGTAGCTGTCACCGGGGTTGATGACGAACGCGCCGGAGAGGGGCTGGATCTGCCCCGGCATCCCCGCGCTCAGCCGCGCCTCGGCCGCGTCGGGTACCTTGGCGGGGTCGAACGCCACGTTGTGCGGCCCGCCGCTCACCGTGGTGAAGCGGATGAGGTCGCCGCTGCGGATGGTGAGGTTCGCGGGCTCGAAGCGGGCGCTGGTGCCCTCCAGGACCATGCGCACCTGGTGCGTGGTGGGGGGCTGCGGCGCGTCCGCCTGGGCGCGCAGCGCCAGCGCGGCGCAGGGGGCGGCGATCGCCGCGGCCAGCAGGGTGATCAGCGTCTTCTTCATCTCTCGAGAGCTCCTGTACTGCGTGATGGGTTGATGTCCGTTTCCCGTCCCTCGCGGCCCCGCCTGCCTGATCCGCCGCGCAGATCTTCGATCTCAGTGCGCCGTTACTCACGCACTTACGCACTTACGCACTCACGCACTTCGTCCCTACGGCTGCACCACCACCTGCCCGTTCATCCCCGAGTGCCGGGTGCACTGGTAGCTGTACGTGCCCGCCGTGCCGAAGGTGCGCTGCGCGCTGCCGCCCGCGTCGGTGTCGGGGATGTTGCCGCCGGTGGGCGCCGTTCCGCTGAAGGTGACGTTGTGGCGCGTGCTGCCGGTGAACTGCCAGGTCACCGTTCCGCCCGTGCGGATGGTCACGGTCGCGGGGCTGAAGGTGTTCCCCGGCGTGGTGACGGTCGCGGTGGAGGGCGCGGTGGGCGGCGGGGGCGGAGGCGGCGTGGTCCCGCCGCCGCTGCCGACGGTGACCGTCACCGCGGCCTCGCGGGTGGTGCCGCCCTGGGTGATGCGGGCCGTGATGGTGGAGGTCCCCGCCGCGACGCCCGTCACCAGGCCGCCGTCGCTCACCGTCGCCTTGGTGGCATCGGAGGTGGACCACTGCGCCGCGGGAAGGCCGCTCATCACCCGCCCCAGCTGGTCCAGCGGGGTGGCCGTGAGCTGCGCCGTGGCGCCGACCGCGACACTGGGGCTGGCGGGCGTGATGCGGACGGAAGTGAAGACCGGCGTCTCCCCGGCCCCTTCGTTGACCACCACGGTTCCGCCGTGCTCGCCGTCGTGGCGGTCACAGGTATACGTGTAGGTGCCCGCAGCCGTAAAGGTTCTCGTTGCGGACTCGCCCCGGTCGATGCGCGGGATGTTGCCCCCGGCGGGTGCGGTGCCCGTCCAGGTGACGTCGTGCTCCTCGTCCACCATCGTCCAGGTGACGGTGCCGCCGGTGCTGATGGTGACGGTGGACGGGGAGAAGGCATCCTCCACCCCCTGCACCGTCGCGGACGATGCCGGCGCCGGCGTGACCGTCACCGACGCGGTCGCCGTCCACGTCCTGCCGTCCGCCACGAACGAGGCGGAGACGGTGGTGCTCCCCGCCGCGATGGCCGTCACCACGCCGCCGCTGGCCACGCCGGCCTTCGTGCCGTCCGCCACGCTCCACGCCACCTGCGGCAGGGGGGTGACGCGCGCCCCGGACGCGTCCGTCGCCACGGGCTCCAGCTGCGCCGTGCCGCCGGGCACCAGGCTCACCGTCGCGGGGTTCAGCGCGAACGCGGCAATGGCCGCCGCGGGCGGAGTGGGCTGCTGCGGCGGGGTGGGCTGCTGCGCCGCGAGCACCGCCACCCCGTAGTTCGCCGTCTTCGTGATCCCGCCCAGCGTGACCGTGGCGGTGATGCTGGCGGCGCCCTCCTTGAGGCCGCGCACCACGCCCGCGGCGTCTACCGTGGCCACCGTGGCGTCGCTGGAGCTGAACTGCGGCTGCAGCCCGCTGACCGGCTGGCCGGCGCCGTCCCGGGCCTCCACCTGGAGAATCATGGTGTCTCCCACCGTCACCGCCCCTTCCGGGTGGGTGATGGTGATGGACGCGAGCGCCTCCGTCTCTCCCGGCCCGCCGCCGGTGACGGGCGCCGCGCCCCCGCCGCCGCATGCCGCCGTCGCGGCGGCCAGCGCCAGCGCGAGCATCAACCTGAACTGCATCCTTCCTCCTCGTTGCTGCAAACGCCGATTGCCGTCCCACGGTGGTGCGGGCGGGGTTGTCGGTGTGGCCCACCCCAGGGCAACACGGGGACCGGATGTGGGCACCAGGGCAGATTCACCCCCAACGCGTTGCGGAGAGGCTGTTTACGGCATTTCGGAAGAGGGGAAACGTTTGATCCGGAGGTGTCTCGTTCTGAGACACCGTGTTCCGGCGCGCCCCATCGGGGCCCCTCTCCCCGGCCCCCTCCCCTCGCAAACTGCGCGAGGAGAGGGGGAGAACGGCGGAGTCTCGGCAGGCATCTCACTGCGTCGGCGGGCCCCCTCCGGGCTCGCATTACTCGCCCACCTCCCCCAAGAACCCCTGGGGGAGGTTGGGGTGACCGCCAGGACTCAGGCGCTGCGACGGGCATCTCACTGCGTCCGCGAGGGCCCCCTCCCCCCGGCCCCCTCCCCCGCTGCGCGGGAGAGGGGGAGAAGCCGATCGCGCTCCGGAACTTCACTGCCGTTTCCCTCCCCACGCAGTTTGTGGGGGAGGGTCGGGAAGGGGGCGCCCGCGGACACACCCACGCCTCCTTGCTCGCCACAGCTGCGTCGACCACCCCTCCCCCGGGGTTGGGGGAGGGGTCGCCCGCCGTCGCGAGGAACGAGCGAAAGGCCGGGCGGGGGAGAGGGCCCCCGCGCGGCGGGCGTGGGGGGGAAGCGCCCCC
>DATAAG010000149.1:0-10566 GCA_036260235.1 Longimicrobium sp. | reverse complement strand
GGCTGCCGTGGCACCAGGCTGCGCTGGCGGCGGTCGGGGGCGCCGGGCTGGACGCCGTCATGGGCTCGTGCCGCTACCGCACGGAGGGGGAGGAGAACTTCCGGCGGTTCTGGAGGGAAGGGAAGCCGGTGGTCTTCACCCTGTGGCACGGGCGGCTGCTGCCGTGCACCTTCCACCACCGCCACCAGGGGATCGTCACGCTGGTGAGCCTGCACCGCGACGGCGAGTACATCACCCGGGCGGTGCGCCGCTGGGGGTACACGGCGGTGCGCGGCTCCACCAGCCGAGGCGGGCTGGAGGCGCTGCGGGAGCTGATCCGGCACGTGAAGCAGGGCCGCTCGCTCGCCATCACGCCGGACGGGCCGCGCGGGCCGCGGGAGAAGATGAAGCCGGGGCCCGTCATCATCGCGCAGCGCACGGGCGCGCCGATCATCCCGGTGGCGTCGGCGGCCAGTCGCGGATGGTTCTTCGGGGGATGGGACCGCTTCCTGATCCCGCAGCCGTTCGCCCGCTGCCAGATCGCCTACGGCGAGCCCGTCTTCGTGCCGCGCCAGTCCGACGACGCGCAGATCCGCGCGACGATGGACGACGTGGAGCGGCGGCTGGGCGGGCTGATGCGGCGGGTGGAGGAGCGGTGGTGAGGGCTCGCCCCCGGCGGCGCCCGGCGCGCGCCACCCCCTGCCGCGAACTGCGCGGGAGGGGGAATGGACTTCGGGCGAGGTTCTGCGCGTGCGGCGGAGGTCGTGGTGGGACAGGGCCCGTCGCTGCGCGACGGGGGGCCCTCTCCCCCGACCGCCTTTTCGCTCGTTCCTCGCGACGGCAGTCGACCCCTCCCCCAACTTCGGGGGAGGGGTTGGGCAGGGACGGTTTGTCCCGCGGGGGTGCACCTCGAGCACGGGTGAGTAGATCCTTCGGTCGGCGCCATCGAGTTGCGTACGGCGCGGATTCGTGCGGTCAGGAGGATCGAGCAAGGGACCGCCACCCCGACGGACCCTCTCCCCTCTCCCGCGCAGTTTGCGGGAGAGGGGCCGGGGGTGAGGGGTCCGCGCGAAGCGCGACGCCGTTCTCCCCCTCTCCGCGAGGAACGAGCGGGGAGGGGGCCGGGGGGAGGGGCCCCCGGCGGGCGGCAGGATGTCAGCCCGAATCGGCACGATCCCGGTGCCCACCCTTGGCCGCTGGGGGCTGTCGATGAAGCGCCCTGACGCGTTCGTGCGCCAGGTGTGGAGCGGCGGGGGCGGCGCGGCGGGAGCGGTGCTGCGGACGCTGCTGGCGCCGGCGGAGGCGGCGTACGGGGCGGCGGTCCGCGCGCGGAACCGCGGCTACCAGCACGGCTGGCTGCGCAGCGAGCGGGTGGACGTGCCGGTGATCAGCATCGGCAACGTCGCGGTCGGCGGGGCGGGGAAGACGCCGTTCGCGGCGTGGACGGCGCAGCGGTTGCGCGAGTGGGGACGGCGCCCCGCCATCGCGCTGCGCGGCTACGGCGAGGACGAGATCCTCCTCCACCGCGAGCTGAGCCCGGACGTCCCCGTGTTCGCCAACCGCCGGCGCGCGGAGGCGGCGCGCCAGGCGGCCGCGGCGGGGTGCGACGTGGTGGTGCTGGACGACGGCTTTCAGCACCGCGCGCTGGCACGGGACCTGGACGTCGTCCTGCTCTCGGTGGAAGGATGGACGCCGCGGCCGCGCCTGGTGCCGCGTGGACCCTGGCGGGAGGGGCTGGATGCGCTGGCCCGCGCGGACCTGATCGTGCTCACGCGCAAGAGCGCGTACGCGGACCGGATGGCGGAGGTCGCGGCGGAGCTGGCGCCGCTGCACCCGTCGCGGCCGATCATCCACTGCGCCCTGCGGGCATCGGCGCTGGTCCCGCTGCACCCCGGCGGAGGGGGCTCCATGGATGACCGGCGGGGCGTGCTCGCGGTGGCGGCGCTGGCGGCTCCCGAACTGTTCATCCAGCAGCTGCGCATGCTGGGCACGGTGGGCAGCAAGGTGGACGTGGAGGCGGCCCTTTATCCCGATCATCACTCCTTCACGAGCTACGATGCGGCGAACCTCATGGCGCGGGCGGCCGGCCGGACGATCGTGATGACGCACAAGGACGCGGTGAAGCTGCGCGGCCTGCTCCCCCCCTCCGTCGGCGCGCTGGTGCTGGAGCAGAGCGTGGTGATCGAGCGCGGGCTCAAGACGCTGGAGGCGGCGTTGCGGCGCGCGCTGGAGGGAGCTGCGCGATGATGCAGGCGGACGTCGTGGTGATCGGGAGCGGGATCGCCGGGCTCTCCTTTGCGCTCAAGGCGGCGAAGTACGGCACGGTGGCGCTCATCACCAAGAAGAGCCGCCCCGACTCCAGCACCAACTGGGCGCAGGGCGGGATCGCGGCGGTGTTCGGCCCGGACGACTCGCCGGCGCTGCACATGGAGGACACGCTGGTCGCCGGCGCCGGGCTCTGCCACCCGGACGCGGTGGAGGTGCTGGTGCGCGAGGGGCCGGAGCGGGTGCGCGAGCTGATGGAGCTGGGGGTGCGCTTTACCCGCGAGCACGGGGACCTGTCGCTGGGGCTGGAGGGCGGCCACTCGCGCCGGCGCATCGTCCGCGCGGACGACCTGACGGGGCGCGAGATCGAGCGCGCGCTGCTGGCCGCGGCGGCGGAGACGGGGAACGTGCGCGTCTTCGAGAACCACCAGGCGGTGGACCTGCTCACCGCGACCGATCCCGGCACCCTGGGCGACCGCTGCTGCGGCGTGCTGGTGCTGGATTCCGACACCGGCGAGCTGGCGCCCTTCCTGGCGCGCGCGGTGCTGCTGGCCACGGGCGGCTGCGGGCAGGTCTACCGCCACACCACCAATCCGTCCATCGCCACCGGGGACGGGGTGGCGATGGCGTACCGGGCGGGTGCCAAGGTGGCGAACATGGAGTTCATCCAGTTCCACCCCACGGCGCTCTACCCCGCCCGCGAGCGCACCTTCCTGATCAGCGAAGCCGTCCGCGGCGAGGGCGCGGGGCTGCGCCGCCGCGACGGATCCACCTTCATGGAGACGTACCACCCCCTGGCGTCGCTGGCGCCCCGCGACGTGGTGGCGCGCGCCATCGACCGCGAGATGAAGCGCAGCGGCGACCCGCACGTGCTGCTGGACTGCTCGGCCATCCCGGAGCACGAGATCCGCGAGCGCTTTCCCAACATCCTGCGCGAGACGGCGGAGCGGGGGATCGATATGCTGCGCGAGCCGCTGCCGGTGGTTCCCGCCGCGCACTACCTGTGCGGCGGCGTGCTGACGGACACGGACGGGCGCACCTCCGTCCCCGGCCTGTACGCGGCGGGGGAGACGGCGTGCACGGGCGTCCACGGCGCCAACCGCTTGGCCAGCAACTCGCTGCTGGAGGCGGTGGTGTTCGCGCACCGCGCGGCGGAGCGGCTGGGCCCGCAGCTGCGCGTCACGCGCCCGCTGGAGCCGGAGCACGTGCCCGTGCCCACGGGCACGCGCGAGCCGGAGGGCGTGCTGCTGGTGCACGACCGCGAGGAGATCCGCAACGTGATGTGGGACCTGGTGGGCATCGTGCGCTCCGACGAGCGGCTGGGGGTGGCGGAGGCGCGGCTCCGGCAGATCGCGCTGCACGTCAATGGCATCTGGGCGGATTCTCGCCCCACGGTGGATCTGGTGGAGCTGCGCAACCTCATCCAGACGGCGCTGCTGGTCGTCCGCTGCGCGATGCGCCGCAAGGAGAGCCGCGGGTTGAACTACAACGTGGACCATCCCTACCGCGACAACGAGCACTGCCTGCTGGACACCATCGTTGTGCGATGAACACAGGATGACACTGAAATGAGCGATGATCCCCACGCTGGCTTGGTCGAGGAGTATTCCGCTGTCGCTCCGCGGTATCAGGAGCTTGCAATTGTAGCGAAAGTACTCTTAGCGGATCGCGGCGCTATTTTGCGATCGAGTCGCGTGAGTTGAAGGAGAGCCACGGCCTGAACTGCAACGTGTCCCCCCGACCGCGACAACGAGCACTGCCTGCGGGGCACCATCGTTGTGCGATAGCACGAAAGCTGCGAGATTCGAGTGTCCATCTTAGTCACCGCAGGAGATGATTGATGTCACAAACCATCACTCCTAAGAGGAAATCGCGGCCGCGGAGGCCGAGTCGGTCCTGATGCAGCTTCCGCGGGAATTTCGGGCCCAGGTCGCCGCCCGCCTGCTCACAAGTCTGGACGACGAAGAATCGCGGTTGGAGCGTGTCTGGGCGGCGGAACTCCGGGAACGGATCCGTCCCGTGAATGCCGGCGAGATGAAGCTTCTCTCCGAGGAAGAGGCAGATGCGGAGGTGGAGGAACTGCTTCGGTGAAGGTCCGGGTTGCGCTTACCGAGGCGGCGCAGGAAGAACGGCTGGAGGCAGTGCGCTTCTATCGTGCGGCCAATGTCGAAGCTGCACGGTCTTTCGCACGCGAGTTCAAGCATGAACCTGCGCTTCTGAAGGAGCGGCCGGAGCTTGGAACACCGTACCTGGAGGGGGACTCGCCGGAAGGTGTTTCCGTACTTTCCGTATTCCCTCATCTATACGCTTCAAGAGAATCTGATCAAGGTACACGCGGTCCCGCACCATAGCCGGGATCCGAAATACTGGCTGGACCGGATCAGGAATCGTCGCGGCGGATGAAGATCGTCGTCGCGGTGGTGGGGAAGGCGAAGGGCGCCGTGGGCGAGGCCATCGGAGAGTACGAGGCCCGCGCGCGGCGCTATTTCGCGTTCGAATCCCACGAGGTGAAGGAGGAGCAGTACCGTGGCCGCGGAGACGCCGCCCGCGTGCGTGACGAGGAAGGCCGGCGGCTGCTGGCGCGCGTGCCGCCGGGCGCGGAGATCGTGGCGCTGCATGAGACGGGACGCGCGTGGGACTCGCACCGGCTGGCGGCATACCTGGCGGAGCTGCAGGTGCGCGCCAGCCCGGGCGCGGCGTTCCTGATCGGCGGGGCGTACGGGCTCTCGGACGAGATCCTGGCGCGCGCCAGCCACACCCTGTCCCTCGGCGCGATGACGCTGCCGCACGAGCTGGCCCGGCTGGTGCTCACGGAGCAGCTGTACCGCGCGGGGACGATCAATCGGGGGGAGCCGTATCACAAGGGCAGGGAATAGCGCAACTGCAGGTTACAGGGAACAGGTTACAGGGGACAGCAAGCAACGACAGGTGCAGCGCGTCCGTCAGTCCGCGCAGGCGGACTTTGCGAATTTCCAGCGGCGACTTCAGTCGCTCCCGGGCGCGGGCGCGGCGATTCCGCGTTCAGATTCGTATTGGCGTCCACCGCCCGGCGCGGGGCCGGCCCACCCCGGGCGCGACGGGATTTCGCGGCGATGGCGATTTGGCAGTGATGGAGCGACGGTGCGTGTCAAGACCTTCGCGAGTTCGCGTTCGTGGCTCTGAGAGGATTTTCGAAGGTCGTTTTTCTCGCCTGCGGGGCGACGATCGGATCCACGGGTGTCGTCTGTCGCCTCACGGTTGCTGCGGGGCGGGGGAGGCTGTAATCTGTAACACGTGCGGTTGCATCTTTCCGCACAGGTGAACCATTCTGCGACCTTCACGGGGAGCCGCCCTCCACGGCGGCTCCCTGCGTCATCCTGAGGGGAGGGCCATCTGGCGCTCAACATCGAGGTCCACCCGCTGAGCGGTGGACGCCTGCTCGACGACTACCGGGCCGGCGGGCCGGAGGCGGCGCGCTTCTTCTCCGGACATCCGCACGACCTGGATGCCTTCCGCCGTAAGCTGGACGAGGTGCGCCGGCGCTTTGGACGGGCGGAGCGCGAGATCGCCGCGGCGGCCGTGCGTCCCACGTCGCCCGGCGCGGCGGCGCGGCTGGCGCGGTTCGTGGAGGAGGGCGGCGCCATGGTGACCACCGGCCAGCAGGCCGGCCTGTTCACCGGGCCCATGTACACCATCCACAAGATCCTCACCGCCATCCGCCTGGCGGAGACGCTGGAAGCGCGGCTCGGCACCATCGTCCTCCCCGTCTTCTGGGTCGCCTCCGAGGACCACGACTTCGCCGAGGTGAACCACACGTACCTGGTGGACGGCGCGGGGAAGCTGCGTCAGCTGGCCGTCGCGTCCACCGATCCGCGTCCGGTGCCGATGAGCGAAATGCTGCTCGGAGCGGACGTCGAATCCGTGTCACGTGAACTGGACGATATTCTTGCGGCTCATCATGATAGCGTTGTTGATCTGAGAGAAATTTTAGCCGCTTATCGGCCGGGGCAGACGGTCGCGGGGGCGTTCCGCGGCGCGATCGAGCGGCTGTTCTCCGGCTTCGACCTGCTGGTGACCGACGCGGCCGATCCGCAGGTGAAGCGCGCCTCGCTCCCCGTGCTGATCGGCGACGTGGAGCGCGCGGCGGAGCACGAGGCGCTGCTGCGCGAGCGGACGGCGGAGATGGAGGCGGCGGGCTACTCCGCGCCGGTGACGGTGCGGCAGGCGGCGGCCAACGTCTTTTTCCACGGCCCCGCCGGGCGCGAGCGGCTGGCGAAGACGCGCGACGGGTGGATCGCCCGCGAAGCGCGCATCCGCTTCACGGTGGCCGAAGTCACGGCGCGGATGCGGGAGGAGCCGGGCGCCTTCAGCCCCAACGTCTTCCTGCGGCCGGTGGTGGAATCCGCAGTCTTCCCCACCCTCGCGTACGTGGGCGGGCCGGCGGAGACGGCGTACTTCGCGCAGATCGGGCCGCTCTTCCAGGCGTACGGCATCCTCCCGCCGGCCGCGTACCCCCGCTTTTCCGCGCGGCTGGTGCCGCAGGAGGTGGCGGAGAAGGCGGCGGAGCTGGGCGTGGCCGACGAGGAGCTGCGGCTGCCGGAGCACGAGCTGGCGCCCCTGCTGGCGCGGCGGCGGATGCCGCCCGAGGTAGGCGAGCGGCTGCGGGCGCTGCGGACGGCGCTGGTGGAGGGGTTCGGCGGGGTGATGGACGCGGCGCACGGCATCGATCCCAACCTGGACGGGGCCATCGGCGCGCGGCGCAACCGGGCGCTGCTGGCGGTGGCGCAGGCGGAGGCGAAGATCCTGGCGCACGCCCGGAAGAACGACGCGGGGATCACGCGCGACCTGCCCCTGGTGCGCAACCACCTGATGCCGCTGGGGAAGGCCCAGGAGCGCGCGCTCAACGTGCTCCCCTACCTGGCGATGCGGCCCACGCTGCTGCGCGACCTGGCGGAGCGGATGGAGGTGCGCCTGGACGAACCGCCGCCCGCCGGCGATGCGCCGCCGGGTGGCGCGCTCCATGCACCCGCGCCGCGCGAGCCGGCGGCCACCGCCCCCGGCCCGATCGCCTGACGAAAGCCGCCCGCCGGGAGCCCCCCGCGCGGGCGTTCTTCCACCGAGCCCGCGTCGATGAGCCGCGACCCTGCTATCCCCCCGCCGTCCGGTCCCGGCGACGCGCCGCATCGCATCGCGCCGGACCCGGACGCGACCCTCGAGCTGCCGCGGCCGGGTCCCGAGGCCATCGAGGACGCCTCCCTCTCCGCCGATCCGGACGACGAGGCCGTCGAGCCGCCGGCCGTCGTCCCCTCGTCCGCACGTTCGTCCACCGCCGCGTCGGCGCTCGTGGCGTCGGGCATCCTGCTGAGCCGCATCGCGGGGCTGGTGCGGGTGAGCGTGTTCGCGCGGTACTTCGGCACGTCGATGTACGCGGACGTGTTCACCGCCGGGCTGCGCATGCCCAACGTGCTGCAGAACCTGCTGGGCGAGGGAACGCTGAGCGCGTCGTTCATCCCCGTCTACTCGGAGCTGCTGCACCAGGGGCGCAAAAAGGAGGCGGGGCAGGTGGCGGGCGCCATCCTGGCGCTGCTGGCGGCGGCCGCGGGGGCGCTGGTGCTCATCGGCGTGCTGCTGGCGCCGGTGATGGTCTCCGTCTTCCTTCCCGGCTTCGAGGCGGAGCGGCGCGAGCTCACCATCCGCGCCGTGCGCATCATCTTTCCCATGACCGGCATCCTGGTGCTCTCCGCCTGGTCGCTGGGCATCCTGAACAGCCACCGCAAGTTCTTCCTCCCCTACTTCGCCCCGGTGCTGTGGAACGGGTCGATGATCGCCACCATGCTGATCCTGGGCGGCGCGCTGCCGCCGGAGCGGCTGGTGATCGCGCTTGCGTGGGGGGCGCTGCTGGGGGGCGTGCTGCAGTTCGGCGTGCAGCTTCCCGCGGTGCTGCGCCTGGACCGCGAGCTCCGGATCCGCTGGGCGCCCAACCTGCCGCAGGTGCGCGAGGCGGTGAAGAACGCGGGCCCCGCGGTGATGGGGCGCGGCGTGGTGCAGATCAGCACCTACCTGGACGCCGTGCTCGCCTCGTTCCTCGCCGCGGGGGCGCTGGCCACGCTGCAGTACGCGCAGACGCTGTACATCCTTCCCATCAGCCTCTTCGGCATGTCCGTGGCCGCGGCGGAGCTGCCGGAGCTTTCACGCCAGCGGGAGAGCGGCGCGCAGGTCCTGCGCGAGCGGGCGTCGGCGGGGCTGGAGCGCATCGCCTTCTACGTGGTGCCCTCGTTCATCGCCTTCACGCTGCTGGGCGACGTGCTGATCGGCATGGTGCTGCAGCGCGGCGAGTTCGACCGCGGCGACACGCTGCTCGTCTACCTGACGCTGCTGGGCTTTTCGATGGGGCTGCTGGCCACCACGGCGTCGCGCCTGCTCTCGTCCACCTTCTTCGCCCTGCGCGACACGCGCACGCCGGCGCGCTACGCCACCCTGCGCGTGGCGATCTCGCTGACGATGGCGATCGTGCTGATGATCCAGTTCGAGACCGTGAAGGTGGGAGAGCTGTTCACCATTCCCGCCGGCGTGTTCGGCCACCTGCGGATCGACGGGAAGCCGCTGGGCGCGGTGGGGCTGGCGGCGGGGAGCGGCGTGGGCGCCTGGATGGAGTGGTACCTGCTGAAGCGCGCGCTGCGGGAGCGGATCGGAAACGTGGGCGCGGGGGCGGGGCCGCTGTCGCGCATGTTCGCGGCGGCGCTGGCCGGCGCGGCGCCCGGGTGGGGGATGCGCATCCTCCTTCCCGACGACCTGCCGACGCTGATCACGGGCGTCCTGGTGCTGGGCGTCTACGGCGCCACCTACTTCGGCGTGGCCGCCGCGCTGGGGCTGGACCAGGCCGGCGCCATCTTCCGGCGGATCAAGGGGATGCTGCGGCGGCGGTGAGAGCGGGAGGGGAGTGTTTCAGGGAGGAACCACATCGGGCGATTGATGAAATCGCGGCTGGAATTTCATGAGATCCGCCTGCGCGGATCAAACCGTGCATTCCGGGGTGCCGTGTGGAAATGCGGATGGTTGCCAGTGGATCGGGCGTCCGCGCAGGCGGACTTCGTGCCGTTCCAGCCGCGATTTCAATTCAATCGCCCGGGAGAGTGCCGGCCTCGCGCGACGAATCCGATGAACCCCAACCCAGCTCCCGCCATCGCCGACGCCGTCCGCCGTGCGCTGATCGAGGCGGCGGAATCCGCGTACGAGGACGCGGGGATCCGCGGCCTCTGCGAGGAAGGACGGTGGGAGGCGGCGATATCGGCGATGCGCGCGCTGGACGTGGAGGAGATCGCACGGCAGGCGGACGCATCCGCCGATCCGCACCCCTCCGCCGGCGGGTGAACGCACCCGTCCCACACGTGACCGGAACGGCGCGTTCGGTGTATCAACCCATCCTGTACATCATCGCCGTTTCGCAGCCGCATCCTGATGTCCGCCGAAGCCGTCTCCACGCTGGAAGCCAGGCTCCGCACCCTGACCACCCGCCCCGGCGTGTACCTGATGAAGGACGCCGAGGGTGTCATCATCTACGTGGGCAAGGCCAAGAACCTGCGCGCGCGGGTGCGCTCGTACTTCCAGGGCGGGGCCCAGCACGGCATCAAGACGCGCGAGATGGTGCGCCGCGTGGTGGACGTGGACACCATCGTGGTCCGCAGCGAGGCCGAGGCGCTCATCCTGGAGAACAACCTCATCAAGGAGAACCGCCCCCGCTTCAACATCAACCTGCGCGACGACAAGACCTACCCGTACATCAAGGTCACCGACGAGCCGTTCCCCCGCGTCTTCGTCACCCGCACGCTGCGCAAGGACGGCAGCCGCTACTTCGGCCCGTACACGGACGTGCGGCGCATGCGGCAGTCGCTGGAGCTGGTGAAGAAGCTCTACACCGTGCGCTCCTGCCACTACAACCTGCCGAAGGAGGCGCCGGCGCGGCCCTGCCTGGACTACCACATCGGCCGCTGCAAGGCCCCGTGCGTGGCGTTCCAGACGGAGGACGAGTACCGGACGATGGTCGACGAGATCACCCAGGTGCTGGGCGGGCACACCCGGCTGGTGGCGCGGCGGCTGAAGGCGGAGATGCAGAAGGCCGCGGAGGAGATGAACTTCGAGCGCGCCGGCGAGCTGCGCGACGCCATCCGCCAGCTGGAGGCGCTGGAGCAGCGGCAGCAGATCGTGGACGTCTCCGGCAGCGACCGCGACATCGTGGGCTTCGCGCGCGACGGGGCGGACGCGTGCGGCGTGGTGCTGCAGATTCGCGAGGGCAAGCTGCTGGGGCGCGAGGCGCAGTTCCTGGGCAACCTGCAGGACGAAAGC
>DATAAG010000148.1:0-3647 GCA_036260235.1 Longimicrobium sp. | reverse complement strand
CCCAGGTAGTCGCGCGCCACGCTGGCGCCGCCCAGGCACAGCTCCCCGGGGACCCCCACCGGCGCCACCGTCCCCCCGGGCTCCACCACGTACAGCGCGGCGTTCCCCAGCGGCCGCCCCACCATCTGCCGCGCCGCCTCTTCCCCGCCCAGCCGGTGCGCCGCGCAGATGATCGCCCCCTCGGTGGGGCCGTAGAGGACGTGGATCTCGGCCGCCGGGAAGGCGATGCGCATCTCCTCCAGCAGGTCGGGCGCGACCGCGTCGCCGCCCACGAAGGCGTGGCGCAGGGTGCCCAGCACCCCCCCGGGCGCGGCGCGGACCTCCTCCACGATGCGGCGCATGAGCGCCGGCACCGCGTGCACCGCGGTGCACAGGGCCAGGTCCTCCACCAGCCGCGGCACGTCCGGCACCCGCTCGCGCGGGACCAGCCGCACGGTGCCGCCGCCCAGGAGGGGGAGGAGCGTCTCGAACAGCCAGATGTCGAAGGCGAACGAGGCCAGCGAGGGCACGCGGTCGCCCGCGCCGAACCCGAACGCGTCGCCCGCCACGGCCAGCGTGGCGCCCAGGCTCCCGTGCGGCACCCGCACACCCTTGGGACGGCCGGTGGAGCCCGAGGTGTAGATCACGTACGCCAGGTGGTCCGGCTCCAGCCCGCCGCGCCCCGGGTCCGTCGCGGGGAGCGAGGCCCACGCCGGCGCCGCGGCGTCCAGCTCGACCACCGGGACGTCCGCGCGCCCGACCCGGTCGCGCAGGTGCGGCTGCACGAGCACCGCCGCCGGGGCGCTGTCGGCCAGCATGTACGCCAGGCGCTCCGCCGGGTAGTCCGGGTCCAGCGGCACGTACGCGCCGCCCGCCTTGAGCACCCCCAGCACCCCCACCACCATCTCCAGGCCGCGTTCCGCGCAGATGCCCACCCGCGCGTCGGGCCCCACGCCCAGGGCACGGAGGTGGTGCGCCAGCCGGTTGGCCCGCGCGTTCAGCTCCGCGTAGCTCAGCGTCTCGCCTTCGAAGACCAGCGCGGCCGCGCCGGGCGTGCGCTCCACCTGCGCCTGGAACCGCTCGTGCACGAACGCTTCGCGCGGGCCCATCAAACGCCCGGCGTTGAACTCCTCCACCACCCGCCGGCGCTCGGCCGCGGAGAGCAGGTCCAGCCGGTCCACCGGCTTCGCGTCGTCCGCGGCCATCTCTTCCAGCACGCGGCGCAGGTAGCCGACGTACCGCTCCACCGTCACCCGGTCGAAGAGGGCGGTGGCGTAGGTCACCTCGCCCGATATCCCCCCGCCGCGCGGCGCAAGGTCCAGCGACAGGTCGAACGCCGCCGGCCTGCCCTCCATTCCGTCCAGCGGCGCCGCCGCCACGCCCGGCAGCTCCATCTCGCCGCCGGGGAGCTCCTGCCATCCCAGCATCACCTGGAAGATCGGCGTGTGCGCCAGGCTTCTTGCGGGCCGCACCCGCTCCACCACCTGCTCGAAGGGGAGGTCCTGGTTTCGCTGCGCCTCCAGCGCCCGCTCTCGCACGCGCCCCAGCAGCTGCGCCACCGACGGCGCGCCCGAGAGGTCCACCCGCAGCGCCAGCGTGTTGACGAAGAACCCGATCAGCCCCTCGATCTCGCCGCTCCCGCGGCCCGCGGACGGCGTCCCCACCACCACGTCGTGCTGCCCCGACAGGCGGGCGAGCACCACCGCCCACCCCGCCAGCACCGTCATGAACAGCGTGGCGCCGTTTCGCTGCCCCAGCGCCTTCAGCGCCGCCGTAAGCTCCGGGTCAAGCTCCACCTCCACCGACGCACCGGTGAAATCCTGCCGCGGCGGGCGGGGGCGGTCGGCGGGGAGCTCCAGCAGCTCCGGGGCGCCCGCCAGCGCTTCGCTCCAGTACTCTCCTTGCGCCTCCAGCGCTGCGCCAGCCAGCCGCCGGCGCTGCCACGCAGCGTAATCCGCGTACTGCACCGGGAGCGGCGGGAGGGGATCTCCCTCGCCGCGCGCGAAGGCCGCGTACAGCGCACCCAGCTCGCGGTGCACCACGCCGATCGACCACCCGTCGCTCACCACGTGGTGCATCGTCAGCAGCAGCGCGTGGTCTTCCGCCCCCATCCGCACCAGCCGGCCACGCACCAGCGGCCCCACCGCCAGGTCGAACGGCGCCTCGGCCTCCTCCAACGCCAGGCGCCGCAGCTCCTCCTCCGCGTCCGCGCGCCCGGTGAGGTCGTGGTTCAGCAGGGTGAAGCCGTGCTCGTCCGGCGGCGCGATCCGCTGCTCCGGCTCACCGTCCACCGCGGGGAAGGTCGTGCGCAGCGACTCGTGGCGCGTCACGATGCGCTCCAGCGCCCGCGCCAGCGCGCCGCCGTCCAGCTCGCCCCGCAGCCGCACCTGCCACGCCACGTGGTACGCCGCGCTCGCCGTGCCCAGCTGTGCCAGGAACCAGAGCCGCTGCTGCGCGAAGGACAGCGGCAGCGGCGAGCCGTCGCGCGGCACCGGCACCAGCGGTGGGGCTCCGGCGTCGCCGAGCGTCTCCGCCCGGAGCGTCTCCACGCGGCGCGCAAGCTCCGCCAGCGTCGGCGCCTCGAACACCACCCGCAGCGGCAGCTCCGTCCGGAACGCCTCCCGCACCCGCGAGACCAGCTGCGTGGCGAGCAGCGAGTGCCCTCCCAGGTCGAAGAAGTGGTCCTCCGCCCCCACCCGCTCCACCCCCAGCACCTCCGCCCAGATCCCCGCCATCCGCTCCTCGGCCGGCGTGCGCGGCGCCACGTACGTCCCGCGCGAGCCGGGGGTGTCGGGCGCGGGGAGCGCCCCGCGGTCCACCTTGCCGTTGGCGGTGACGGGGAATGCCTCCAGCACCACGAAGGCGCTCGGCACCATGTACTCGGGGAGCCGCGCGCGCGCGGCCTCGCGAATCGCCGGTACGAGCGCGCGCATGCGGCGGCCCCACTGCGGGTCGTTGGCGTAGCTCTCCCACGGCCGCTCCGCATCGACCTCCGCGGGGAAGCGCGCGACACCGGCGGCGGGATGGAGGAGCACGTCCAGCGTGCCGGGCGCGCCGGGGCGCACCTCGATTCCCCGCGCCAGCCCGTCCGCCAGCGCGAACAGCGCCCCGGGGGCGATCCCGCCCGCGTCCCGGGCCGCGAGCGCGCGCACGGCCGCCGCGCTGGCCCCTTCACCGCCGGCAAATACCAGCTCGTGCGCGCGGACGTGCTCGCGGACCCGTGCGTCGGGCACGCCACGGACGAGCAGCGCCGACGCGCGCCCCTCCGCCAGCGCCCGCAGGCCGTCCGCGTCCTCCCCGCCCCACTCGCGGACGACCAGGTCCGCTGCGTCGGCCATGTCGGCGTCGAGGTGCAGCACGACGTCGTAGCGGAAGCGGGAGACCTCGTTGTCGTACTCACCCCGCTTCACCTGCACTTCGACGCGGCCGAGGCGGGGGATGCGCGCGCGCACGGCCTCGAACAGCGCCGGATCGAGCAGCAGCTCCTGCTCCTCCGCCATCCCCCGCCGCACCCGCGCCTGCAGCTGCCCGGCCGGCAGACCCTCCGGTGCGCGTGCAAGCTCCACCGAGGCGTGGAACGCCCCCAGCAGCGGCAGGCTCCGTACGTCCCCCACGAAGATCCGCCCGCCCGGCCGCAGCGCCGCCGCCGCGCCCTCCAGCACGCGCAG
>DATAAG010000147.1:0-8148 GCA_036260235.1 Longimicrobium sp. | reverse complement strand
GTCCACCACCAGCGCCTGCACACCTCGCACGCGTTCCACTCGCGGATGATGGAGCCCGTGCTGGCCCGCTTCGAAGAGGTGGTGCGCGGGGTCACCCTTCGCGCGCCGGAGCTCCCCTTTCTCTCCAACCTCACGGGGGGGTGGATCACGGACGCGCAGGCCACGGATCCGCGCTACTGGGCGGAGCACCTGCGCGGCACGGTGCGCTGGGACGACAACCTGCGCGCGCTGATGGACGAGCCGGACCGCGTGCTGCTGGAGGTGGGCCCCGGCCGCGGCCTGGCCACGCTGGCCCGCCGCCACCCCGCGCGCGACCCGCGGATGCTGGTCCTGCACTCCCTGCCGCACCTGAAGGACGAGGCGGGAGAGGAGCAGACGCTGTGGGGCACCGTGGCTGCGCTCTGGCACGAGGGAATCGAGGCCGCCTGGCCGCGCGTGTACCAGGGGGAGCGCCGGCACCGCCTGCGCCTGCCCACCTACCCGTGGGACCACGGCCGCTACTGGCTGGGCGTGCGCGACGAGGAGACGCAGGAGTCGCACGCCTTCATCACCCGCCACAGCCACGCGGTGATCCCGGAGTTCACGGCCCCGCGCAACGAGTTCGAGGCCGGTGTCGTGGAGATCTTCCGGGAGCTGTTCGGCCTTGAGGACGTGGGCATCTACCACAACTTCTTTCACCTGGGCGGCGATTCGCTGCTGGCGGTGCAGCTGGCGCGGCGCATCCGCGACCGCTGGGGGGTGGAGATCCCCCTGCGCGCCATCTGGGACATCCGCACCGCCGCCGAGGTGGCCCTGCTGGTGGCCCGCGGCATGGAGGCGGCCGGCCCCGCCGCGCCCGCCGCGACGTTCGAGACCGGAGCCGGAGCGGGCCGCGCCGAGCCGCAGCCGGCCTGACCATCGTCCAGACCCTGGGCCGCCGGGGCGGATGGTCCGTCCCGGCCCTGAATCTTTCAATCCGCGCGAAGTGCCATGAAGCTGCCCTCGTACCTGTCCCGCGGGATGCGCACCTACACCGCCGTCTGGTTCGGCCAGATGGTGTCGCTCATCGGCACGGCGCTCACCGACTTCGGGGTGGGCGTCTGGATCTACCAGAAGACCGGGTCCGCCACGCCGTTCGCCATGGTGCTGCTGTGCATGGTGCTCCCCGGCATCCTGGCCTCGCCCGTGGCCGGCGCCCTGGCGGACCGCTGGGACCGCCGCCGCACCATGGTGCTGGCCGACACCGGCGCCGCGCTCAGCACCCTGTTCATGGCCGTGCTGCTGGTGGCGGACCGCCTGGAGCTGTGGCACATCCTGGCGGCGGTGGCCTTTGCCTCCACCTGCCGCGCCTTCCAGGGCCCGGCGTGGATGGCCAGCACGGCCCAGCTGGTCCCTGCCGACCAGCTGGGGCGCGCCAGCGGGATGATGAACTTCGCGCGGGCCGTGGGGGCCATCCTGGGTCCCATGCTGGGCGGCGTGCTGGTGCCCGCCATCGGCCTGCAGGCGGTGATGATGATCGACCTGGCCACCTTCGCCGTGGCCGTGGCCATCCTCCTCGCCGTCCGCTTTCCGGCCATGCCGCCCCGCACGGAGCCCGAGGGGCCGAAGAAGTCGGTCCTGCGCGAGGCCTCGCTGGGGTGGGAGTACGTGGGCTCGCAGCCGGCGCTGCGGGCGCACCTGCTGTTCTTTGCCCTGGTGAACCTGGGGCTGGGGTACGTGTGGGCGCTGCACGCGCCGCTGGTGCTGGGCTTCGCGGGGCCGGGGTCGCTGGGGGCCGTGGGCTCGGCCATGGGCGTGGGGCTGCTGGCGGGGAGCCTGGTGATGACGATCTGGGGCGGGCCGCAGCGCAAGGTGGCGGCCATCCTGGGCTACGGCGTGCTGCTGAGCCTGTGCCTGGTGCTGATGGGCGCCCTGCCCTGGGTGCCGCTGGTGGCCATCGCCATGTTCGGCATCACCCTGGGCATCCCGGTGATGAACGGCTGCCTGATGGCGCTGTGGATGCCGCGCATCCCCGGGCACCTGCAGGGCCGCACCTACGCGGTGATCCAGATGCTGGTGTGGTCCACGGAGCCGATCGCGTACCTGACGGCGGGCGTGCTGGCGGACCGCGCCTTCAAGCCGCTCCTGGTGCCCGGCGGGCCGCTGGCCGGCAGCCTGGGCACGGTGATGGGGACCGGACCCACGCGCGGCATCGGGCTGCTGCTGGGCGCGGTGGGCGTCTTCGTCCTGGCGTCCACCGTCTTCGTCGCCCTGCTCCCCCACTTCCGCACCGCGGATTCCATCCCCCTCGCCGCCAAGGCCGACGAGCCGGCGCAGGCGGAACCCGAAGAGCCGGCCCGCACCGCCGATCCGGCGCCGGTGCTGGCGTAGACCTGCCCGGAGCCGTGCCGGGCGCGGAGGCGCAGGAGAGACCCGTTCTCTCCCGCGCCTTCGTCTTCATCTCCCGATTCATGAACGTGGCGGTGTTCGCCTGAACGGATTGCGGTCAGAACAGGCAGCCGCAGCACCCGCTCGGACGGTCGCAGAACCGCTCTCCGCCCCGAGGTCCCGACAGCAGGAGTCACAGTCCGGGACGCTGGAGCAGGCCGTTTGGGGGTAGATCGTGCAGGATGTCGGTGGCTTTTGCTGCGCAAACACCTGCGCCCCGCCGAAGGCGAGGGCGGCCAGGATGCCGAGGGCGTACAACCCGCCGCCGGCGCCGCGAATCTTCCGGCTCATGTGTACCTCGGTGTGAAGTACGACGAGAGCCCGCCGTGGGCCGTAACACGTATCATGAGCGGGGAATTTCCTGCATCGCCGACCGTCGCGCTGGGGAACTGGGGGGCGCCGGATGCCGTCCCCGCGCTCGCGATCGCCGTGAATGACGAGGAGCCGCTGGGGCGCATCGGCACGGAGGCCGCGCGGCAGGCGCTGCGGGGGAGGGAAGAGGGGAGGCGGACGCGTGGGTGCGCTCCGAAATCAGATCTGCCCTCGACGAGCGGTGACGGCAGACCTGCAATCCCGTAGCGCGTCGGGAGCAGTCCGGCGGCGGATGGGGGGCGGGCACAAAAAACGGGGACCTCCCCCGGAGGCCCCGTATGCACGAGCGTTAGACGCCCTGTGGGGAGTCGAACCCCTTCCGCGAATCGAGAGAGATCCGAAGACCGGACCCCAAACTTTGCGGCGACCAGATGTGTGCATGCCCATGGTAATCGCGCGGGCGCCGCGTGTCAATCAGGATCGCGCACCAGGTTGTACTCGTGGATCACGCTCGCCAGGCGGTTGGGCGGGCAGTCGAACGCCGTGTCCCCGTCGTAGGCCACATTGTAGGCCACGTTCCACAGATCGACCCGCCGGCCGTGGGAGGGGTTGTTGTACTTGATCGGGTAGAATCGCACCCCGGTGCTGCATCCTTCCATGTGGTTGTTCCGGATGATGACCATGGGACCCAGGAAGCCGTCCACGCGAATCCCCTCCATGGTGTGGCGTCGCCACCCCCTGGCGAGCTTCGCTTCACCTTCCTCGTCATTCCTCGACGCATCTTCCCCGTCCCGCAGCAGGACCCGCGGGACCACCACCTGCCAGAGGCTCACCCGGTTGCCCTCGATGCGCACGCTGCGGCAGTTGCCCGCGAAGATGCCGTGCCGGTCGCCCGGGTTGTCCCACGGGAGCGACGTGGTGACGAGGTTGTCGGTGATGGTCACGGCGCCCGCGTGGTCGGCGGCGCTGGTGCGCGGATCGCTGGTTCCCACGTGGATCCCCTGCACGGCCCCGTGCACGGCGTTGCGGGCGATGGTGACGTCCACGGCGTGGATCCCCGCCACCACGATGCCCTGTGAGGCGACCGTCTCGATCTCCCGCAGAAAGCGCTGGAATTTCTTCGGCAGCTCGTGGGGGGACGTGGGGATGCGGATGCTCTGGTCGGCGGGCAGCCACCTGCGCACGATCTGAGGCAGGTCGGCCGCGGAGACCTCGACCGGGGGGATGACGAGCTCGTCGTTCGCGTCGCCGCCGTCGCTCTCCGACGGCGAGTCGCCGGCGAGGTTGTCCGTACGGGAGCCGATGACGCGCCCAACGACGAGCCTCCCGAAGAGCTTCTTCCAGCGGGGCCTGGCTCCGGCGGGGCTGTCCTGCGGCGTTTCGGAGCGCTCGTACTTACGCTCCAGCGCCCGCAGCTCCCTCGCGGTGGACAGCATTCCCATGGCGATGGCCCGGTACCGGTCATGGTCCCAGCGGCTCGCCAGGGACACCTTGCGGGCGCCCCAGGCGGCGAGCTCGTTGTCGTTCACCATCACCCGCTCGGGGTTCACCACCAGGAACCCCGTCTGCCCGTGCCCGATCTCCGCGCGGCAGCGGCGGATGCGCACGTGCGCCCGGCGCAGGGGCGTGTTCCATACGTAGAGGCACGAGGCGCGGCGGCGCGCGCCGCCCGCGCACCGCGCCGTCACCGAGCGCACCTCCACCCGGTCGCAGCGCAGAAAGGTGAGGGTGCCGCCCAGGTGCCTGCGCGCCTCCTGCCCGCTGCTGGCGTAAAGGCCGCGCACCGTTACCGAGCCGCACGCGTCGAAGCACAGTGCCGTCTCGGCGCCGGTCACCAGCCGGGTGGCCTCGCCGCGGCCGGTGACGCGGACCACGTCGTAGCCGCGGAACACCAGCGGTGCGCCCAGGTCGAACGTGCCGGCGCAGAAGCAGACCTCCAGCGTGCCGCCCCGCCGCTTCTCCCCCACCGCGCCGGCAGCGTCCGTCGCCCCGTCGCTCCCCCCGCGGTCCTCGTCCAGGTACGGCGCCAGCCTGGTCCGCCAGTCGCCCGGGCGGACGGTGACGGTGCAGCATCCCTGGGCGGGCCAGGGGATGCGGCAGTCGGTGGCGTCGCCGGGAAAGGTGACCAGGGCCAGGCGGCAGTAGTGGTGATGGATGGCGCGCGGCGGCGCGCGCTTGAGCTCCTCGACCGAGGCGTCCGGCGTGCGCGCGGCGAAGGTCCAGGCGTCGCCGGCGCGGAACACGCCGCCGGTGCCCTCCACGTCGAAGCGCACCACGATCCCCTGCTCCAAGACGACGTCGGTGGTGCTGCCGGGCGGCACCCGGATGGCGCCCGTGCTCCCCGCGGCGTCCAGGTCCTGGTACAGCGTGGCATCGGGGTGCAGCACGCGCCCGGCCTGGTCCCACCGGCGCACGCGCGTGTGCCGCGCGGGATCGGTATCGCCCTGCGCGTCGGCGGGAAAGAGGCCGGCGGAGAGGGGCGCGTCCAGCGTGAGGGTGCGCGTGGCGTCGTCCACCCCTCCACCGCTGACGATGCGGCGCAGCTCGCCGGAAAGGCCGTGCAGCTCCCGCCAGTCGTCGGTGACCTCTACCCACTCGCCGTCGTGAAAGCGCAGCACGTCGTCACGGCCCACGCTCTCCACCACCAGCCGCGTGCGCGAGGCGCTGACGTTGAGCACGGCGCTGGCGACCGTGGCGTTGTCGCGCGACCACTTGAAGGTGGCCGTGCCCGGCGCGCCCTCCTGGTGCACCTCCACCCGGTAGAGCTGGTTCTCTTCGCCCTTGTAGCCGCCGGCGGGCGGCACGTGGCACGGGTCCGGGTCGTTGGCCACGGGGGCGGTGCCGGTGGTCAGCCGGCCGGCGGAGGGGCGGGTGGCGGCGTCCCACCCCGGCACGGCGGGGGCGCCGCACTCCACGCTCCCCACGTTCGCCAGCACCTTCACCTGCCACACCGTCTGCAGCCGGCCGGTGGTGTCCACGCCCACCGCCTGCTCCACCAGCGACGGGTCTTGCAGGTGGGTGACCTCGCGCTGCCACACGTCGAGGTAGACCAGGTGCCGCCCGCCGGACGGGAGGGGGGGCGGATCGGGGTAGTACGGCTGCGCGGTGTAGGGAAGCGGGCCCGTGCCGCGGAGCTCGGCCAGCGCCGGGTCCCACTCGGCGGCGCCCGCGCCGTGGTTTTCCGCCAGCAGCCCGTCCACGTACATGCGGCCCCGGCCGATGGAAAGGGTGCCGCCGGCGGCCGTGATGCGAAAGCCGTCCGGTGTCTGCCGGGGCACCACGGCCGGGCCCAGGGCGTCCAGGGTGCCGGCCCGCAGGCGCCGGTCCAGCTGCGCCGCCTGCTCGTTCCAGTCGGAGTCGAGCTGCACGCGCCCCTGCTGCATGACCACGCCCTGGTAGTCCTTTGCCGGGACGAAGCGGAACCGGCTGCAATCGAAGGTCATGATCGGTCCTCAGGTGGCGTGGAAGATCCCGGCTTCGAGCCCGACGCGCAGGTACTCGTCCAGGCGGGTGCGCAGGTTGCTCTCGCGCTGCGGCTGGTACAGCGGGTGAAAGGCCCCCATCTCGCCCTCGTCCTCCGCGCCCGTGCGGATGGCGGCGGGGGTGGTGGCGGAGAGCTGCCCGTACGCGGCCAGGCCGTAGCGCAGGGTGGTGAACCGCGGCGCCAGGGGCAGGGTCACGCAGTGAAAGCGGCGGGGGACGCGCGCGCCGGGCGGCAGCCAGCTGAAGCGGACGCACCCCTCCTGGCGGCGGTCCGCCAGCACCGGCGCGGTCCAGCTGTCGGCGGGGGCCGGCGCGGCCAGCAGGATGCTGTTGGACACGCGCCGCAGCACCTGCGCGTGCACCTTTCCCACGACGGTGACGGCGTCCAGCTCCAGCTCGCCGCCGCCGGAGAACCCGTCCGGGGCCGCGTAGGCCACGCCGTCCTTCGCCACGGCGTCCACGATGCTTTCGGCAAAGCGCGCGCGCCCGCCCGCCACGACGCGCACCCCGCCGGTGATCACGCGCTCCGCCACCACCTCCACGCCCCCCAGCTCCACCACCAGCGACGGCTGGGCGGGGCTCTGCGGGTCGCCGTCGCCGTCCAGCGTCCATCCCGGGACCAGGGTGAGGTGCGACAGCCGAAGCAGGGCCAGCGCGTTGCCGGCGGAGGCGGGAACCCGGATCCGCTCCCCCGCCACCAGCAGCCCGTTCAGGGCGAACTCGCCGCGCGCGCCGCCCGTCACCGTCATCTCGCCCGTGAGGGCCAGGGTGGGGCGGCAGCCGTCGGCGGCGCGCAGCTCGATGCGCTTGTGCGCGGCCACGGCGACCTGCGGCGCCTCCGCGTAGCGGCGGTTGTCCGTGATCTCCACCACGCCGTCGCCACCCAGGGTGTTCAGCGCGGCCTGCAGGGTGGGGTGGTCGTCGGGAACGCGGAGGAGGGGCGCGCCCGGGGCGGAGGCGAAGGTGGCCGCGCGGTCGTACTCGCCGCCGCCCGTGTCCGCGCTGAAGCCGCGGTGCCAGGTGGCGGAGACGGAGACGGGGACGGCCAGGGTGGCGGGAAGGGCCACGCGCCCCAGGACAGGGTCGACCGCGTAGTAGTCCGGGGGTGGCGCGTGCGCCCACCCGCCCCCGTCGTCGGACAGGTTGCACACGCGCACGTCGGCCCGGTTCACCAGCACGCCGTCCACGAAGAGCGCCAGCGCGCCGGACGGGCCGTAGACCGGGTCCAGGGCGTCGGCCAGGCGGGCGGCCAGGGCGCGGCGGGTGAGCGGCTCGGGGACGTTGGCCGGCTCCGCCAGGTGCGCGATCTCCGCCTCCGTCTCCGGCCGGTTGAAGAGCCGCACGTCGTTGCCCAGGGGGCTCAGCCGCCAGCGGCGGTCGTCCACGCGCACGGCGGGGGTGTCGGTGACGGCGTAGGCGTCCAGCCGCCAGAGGAAGATCCCCACGTTCGGCAGGTTGTAGCGCCCCCGCCCGCTGGCCGCGCGGCGCACGTCCGCGGTGTGCGGCACGGGGTCGAACGCGGTGCCCAGGCGGTCCAGTTCGTTCCCCCGCCGCAGGTCGGGGGCGAACGGGTTGTGGGGGCGCAGGTGGTTCATGTACTGGGTGGTGGCCAGGAGCGCGAAGAACTCCACGGCGCGCGCGTTCCACCCGGTGACGTCGCGGGCCAGCTGCTCCAGCATGGCCGCGGTTCCCTTGCGCCGCCGGTAGGCGATGGTGTTGGCCACCTCGGCGCGCGCGCTCCCCACGGCCGAACCGGGGGCGTAGGCGGAGCCGTGCAGCGCCCGCCACCCCACCAGGTCACCGATGTAGGGGACCACCCACGGCGCGCAGGTCTCGATGAACTGGTCGTCGTACAGCTGCTCCAGGTCCTCTTCCACCACCGCCACCTGCTCCGCCAGCACCTCCAGCAGCGCGCCCAGCGGCCCGCGGTCGCGGCGCGCCGCCCGC